>NZ_KV788349.1:686-31791 GCF_001807215.1 Corynebacterium sp. HMSC05D08
ACCTGGACATGGTGGTAGATTACCTTTCTTCCCAGCTCGACTGGGCTGGATATCAGGTGTCCACCACATGGGGGTCAGGTCCCATCGATGCCATGCTTGCTGCCATCCACGAACAGACCGTATCCATTGCCGGCGCAGAATACGCCGAACTTGGCGTAGCAATGTCCGCCAAAGATGCATTGGCCAAACTCGAGCATCGTAAAGAAATCGAAGCGCAGGTACTCAAGCTGATTCAGGACATTCCGCAGACCGAGATTCTTTTATCCATGCCTGGTATCGGTCCGCGTAGCGCCGCGCAGATCCTCATGACTGTTGGCGATATGTCCGACTTCCCCGATGCAGCGCACCTAGCATCCTATGCAGGGCTATCACCGCGGACGAATCAGTCAGGAACGTCTATCATGTCGAATTCGCCTAACCGGGCTGGCAACAAAAAATTAAAGAACGCCCTATGGCAATCGTCTTTTGCATCGATCAGATTCCACGAGCGTTCCCGGCAATTCTATGAACGAAAACGCAAAGAAGGCAAAAGACACAACGCCGCAGTTGTCGCACTCGCACGCCGGCGCCTCAACGTTCTCTTCGCCATGATGCGTAGCGGCGAGCTCTACCGAGACATCTCCACAGTCCAGGAGGCCGCAGCAGCCTAGAACCAACAGACCCTCACCTCAAGCCGATTGCACAGCAAGCCCAATCGGCTCCTCACCGTGCCCGAAAACAACATCCACAAGGAAAAGCAGAAACCCTTCACACCCCCCCAACAAACTCACCCACGGAATTGACAAACTATATAGGAACACCTCCCTGGGCGATGGTGCAGGCGCGGAGAGCGCCGCTGTTGCCGATGCCGCGCCCAACACCGCGACGGTAGTAGAGTACCCGCTGCCGGTGCAGGAGTTTGCGGTGACCCGCTACGATTTGCCCGCCGGCACCACGGTTTCCACGCAGCTTCCCGGACCGGCCATCGCCCTGGCTACTTCTGGTGTGGTCACGGTAAACGACCTGGAGCTAGCCCCGGGCGAGGCCGCCTGGTTGCCGGTAACCGGCGGCGACACTACCCGCCTTAGCGCGGCCGCGGGTAAAGATTCGCAGCTCTTTATCGCGGCGGCGCGCCCTGCGCGGCAAGTAGCGCTACCGCGCCGCTGGGGACGCCGCCGCGCGACAAGTAGCACTGTCGCGCTAACCGGCGCTATTTACGACATGGTGGGGCGGCGGAACGCAGCTGCGGCGGCTAGCAGCACTACGGTGAGTGCTACCATCCAGGCCACGAAAGCCCAGACTGCGGTGCCGGGCTGGCCGGTGGCAAGGATTTCGGCGCTTGGCGTGCCGTCGATGGCGGCGCCGGCGCGGGCGGCGAAGGTAAGCGGATTCCACCGGGCGATGGGTTGAACCACACCAGCGAATTGCTCCACGGGCACGAGGCCGCCGTTAAGTGCCATGGCCGCCATGATGATGGGGGCCGGGCCAATGGCGGCCTCCGGGGTGGCGCACATCGCGCCCACCATGGCCGATAGCGAGGAGGCCACCACCGCGCCGAAGATGATGACTAACAGCACCCAGCCAAACCCGGCCAGCGTGTGAATACGCAGGCCAGAAGCCACGGAAGCCAGCAGCACCGCGCAGCCGGAGATAAGGCTGCGTAAGGAATCGAAACACCAGCGGCCGAAGATCTCCGGGCTGGTGCCGTAGCGCGTGGTCGCGATGCGGGTGGTGATACCGCGTTGGCGTTCCTTAATTATCTGCGCGGCGGCGGAGGTGCCATTCATCAGTTCGCTGGAAAGGATGAGCGCGATGGTAAGCGGTAACGCGTCGAGCGTGGCAGAGCCTTGCGAGGCCGCCATGAGGTCGCCAAACAGCCACCGCATGACCAGGAACATCAAAACGGGACCAGCCACGGTATTGGTAATTACCGCGCTATCGCGGCGGGCGGCGCGCAGGTGCCTTCCAAAATGCGTGGCGACAGTGGACAGCCAGGTGGTGTCGTGCGACACGGTGGCGGTGGTGTGGTTAGTCATGTTTCCTCCCCTGGAAAGCGGTGATAAAGCCCCATACGCCAACGACGGTCATGGCGATGAGCCAGCACAGTGCTTCGACTCCGCGCGCCCCCAGGGCAGCGCCACCTAGTAGGTTGCGGGCGGTGTCCAAGATGGGAGATAGCGGTACGTGCCGGATGATGGGGCCAATGCCGCCGGGCAGCGCATCCGCAGGCACGAATGCGGTGGAGAACATCACCATGACCAGCACGAGGTTTTGGAAGAGCAAGGACGCCGAGGTGGGCTTGGGGGCCAACAGGCAGGAGCCATCGATAAACGCGGAGAGGATGATGGTGAGGGCGGCGAAAAGGGCGATGGTAAGGATAATACGACCCGGTCCGGCAGCGTAGCGGGCACCGAGCAGGATCGTGGTGAGGACGACGATGCTGCACGACCACGCGGCGCGGGTGAGATCTGCCAGCAGCCGGCCGACGACCGTGGCCCAGGCGGGCGTCCCGGTGGCGCGGATGCGGTCGTGGATGCCGTTTTCGGCGTCACGCGTAATCGCCAAGGAGGAGCCCCCGGCGGCGAACACAATCGCCTGAATAACGCCGGCGGGCAGGAGGAAGGCGGCGTAATCGATGCCGAGTTCCGTCGAAGCCTTGGCGAAGGTGGCGTAAAAGATGACCATGAACAGGCTGGGTATTGCCACGGCGGAAACCATTACGGCCTTGTTGCGGACGGTGCGCAGGACATTGCGGTGCCACGAGGCAGCGACTGCTCCGAGCGCGTTCACTGGGAGCCTCCACCGGTGTGGGGAGCCTGCTGCGCGATGTCGCCGGACCCGGCGATAGCGAAGTAGACATCGTCCAAGGAGGGCGGAACCAAGGAGACGTCCGCGACCGAGGTGTCGTCGCCATCCCACAAGGCCAGCGCCCGGACTAGGGTGCGGTGGCCATCGGGCGCATCGACGCGCAATACGGTGTCCTCTTGGCGGCAGTCGATGCGGTGTTCTTGCAAGGTGTGGGTGAGGCGTGCGGCATCGTCCGGGCTAGACATCGTGATGAGGCACACCGTGGTGCCATAGCGGTCCTTGAGCTCGGCGGGGGTGCCTTCGTCGAGCACCTTGCCTCCGGCGAGCACGGCGACGCGGTCTGCGAGCTGGTCAGCTTCTTCCAGGTATTGGGTAGTAAGCAGGATCGAGGTGCCGTCGGCCGCCAGCCCGCGGACGGTATCCCACACGGAGCTGCGCGCGGCGGGGTCGAGGCCCGTGGTCGGCTCGTCGAGGAACAGCAGCGCGGGCGGGACAGTGAGGGAGGCGGCGATATCTAACCGCCGGCGCATGCCGCCCGAGTATGCCGAAACCAGGCGGTCGGCGGCGCCAACCAGATCGAAGCGCTCAAGAAGTTCCGCGGCGCGGGCCTTCGCATCGCTAGCTTTAAGCCCTGCCAGGCGGCCAAAGAAGATGAGGTTTTCCTTGCCGGTAAGCTCCTCATCCACTGCGGCGTATTGCCCGGTCAGCGCGATGGAAGCGCGCACCTTGGAAGGATCCGTGGCTAAGTTGTGGCCATCGATGATGGCGGTTCCGCCCGTGGCGGGCAGCAGCGTGGAAAGGACATTGACCAAGGTTGTCTTGCCGGCACCATTGGCGCCTAGGACGGCGAGGATGCCCCCGCGCGGAATGGCGAGGGTCACACCGCGCAGGATTTCCGTTCGCTTCTTGACTTTTCCCAGGCTACATCGCAGATCTTGGACATCAAGCACCAGGTCGCGGCCTTTTGCGTGGGCGCTGGTTGAGGGGACTGCGGTGGCGCTGGGGTCACCGCTAGCGGTTGCCGTGGTGGGGTTTTCTTTCATGATTCATCCCTGGATATACGTGAACGGTCTATTAGCCGGCGCACCGATTCTCCTACCGCAGAAGGAAAACCGATTATTGCCCGCGAACGATGGATTGTGGTCCACGGAGCAAGCGCCTGGGGTAGTGCCAACTAATCCTTAGAAAATGATGTATGTCTAGCGGCACCGGGTCGTGCACAGCGCCCCGCAGGAGAGGGCTGCACAGGTCGGCTGATCGGCGGCGACGCTGCAGGTTGCTGCAAAGTCAAGCATACCATAATTAGGCATGGCATGCTTGACAATTAAGTCGAAGGCCTGTAAGCTACCAAGTGTGAGCTAAGAATCTGGGTATTCCGACTAGTCAGGGTCAAACCGCGTGGCTGACCGTAATTCGTATTGTGGCTCGCGCCTCTCAAGCACAAAGGAGTATCCATGGATTCTCGAGAGCAAATCGAAGATAAGATTCTCTGCGGTCAGCCCTTCCGCCCTATTGAGGACCCGGATCTCTATTACGAGATGATGGAGGCGGCGGAGAAGTGTCACGATCTCAACCAGCTTCGTCCACTTCAAACAGCGGAGAAGCAGGCAGTGATGGCAGACCTGCTTGGTGAACTGGGGGAGCGCTTAATGGTTTTCCTGCCATTTCATGTCCAATATGGCTCGAAAATCAAGGTCGGAGATGGCGTGACCTTCAATCGAGGAACGACGGTACTTGATATGGCCCCGGTGACATTTGGCAATGAGGTCATGGTTGGTCCATGGTGTTCCTTCTTTGCTGGCAATCACGCCTTAGACCCCGTAGAGCGGCAATACATGGTGTGTACCGGGGGTGCGATCACCATACAAGACCATGTGTGGCTTGGTGGCAATTGCACGGTAACTGCGGGTGTCACGATTGGGCATGGTGCAGTAATTGGTGCTGGCAGTGTTGTGACAAGAGATATTCCGCCCATGGTACTCGCAGCCGGTAATCCGTGCCGAGTCATTCGTGATATTGGCCCGGAAGATAAGCTCATGGGGGAGTCTTGGGTTCCTGAGTGGCCTAGTTGGATTACGGATTGAGACGGCTGTGAAAGTTCTCGCGGTCGTCCTGGGTTCTGAGGGTGATATGCTGCCATTTGCGCACCTTGGTGTCGCACTTCGAGATCGTGGCCACCAGTTTGTTTTGGCTGGGTTTAGCGAATTCGGCGGGAGTTTTCGTGCAAACGGGGTGGACTACATCGAGTTACCCGGTGATTACCGGGCGTTAATGAAGCGCCTTTTGGGCGATAGTAAAGGCATGATGGACACTGTCTTAGGTATCCGTGAGATGATATCTGACGCCCACGTTTTCGATGTGTTAGAGCATGCCATGGATGGCGTTGACGTGGTCATGTACACCCAATTCAGTGAAGTTGCTCGGTTGTTAGGGGCTGCACGCGGAGTCCCCAGCGTTCGGGTGCAGGTTTTCCCTACCGAACCCTGCCTCCGTTACAGCCTCGTGGATCCGCGAAAACTGGACGGCTCTGTCGGAGCTCTGGTCACCCACTGGATGTCCAATACTCTGATGGCTTGGGCGATGCGCCCAGTGATAGCGGCATGGCGCCGTAGGTTGGGGCTGCGTCAGCGAGCGCTCTCCTCTCCACCAACCACGATCTACCAATTCAGTCCCGCGTTGAGTCCGCCGGCGCCGGAATGGAAAAACCACATTCACGTCACTGGCGAGTGGCTTGACCCGCACCACAGTGAACTCGCCCTAGACCCAGCAGTCGAGGAGTTTGTGGCTGCCGGCTCGGCCCCGGTTCTGGCAAGCTTTGGGAGTATGGTCTCAGATCGCGTTTATGACCTTCAACGATGGACTCGAGACGCGTGCATCGAGCATGGTCTGCGGGCGATAATCGTCGATCCCGATCATGAGCCTGGTGTGAGAGAAGGAATCCTCACCGTCGCCCGGGTCCCGTTCGCGACTGTGCTTCCGTGGTGCCGTGCAGGCATCTGCCACGGCTCACTGGGCACCACCGGGGCGATCCTGCGCGCCGGCAAGCCGTGCCTTGCGGTTGCATTCGGTGGTGACCAACACTTCCATGCCAACGCAGTTTGTCGAAACGGTGCCGGGCCGAACTATATTGACGCCCAGCGAGGCGAACTGAGTGCCCAGTCCCTGGCCGCCGGAATTGCCGATTTGGTAAGTGGAGCATACGACTCCGCAGCCCGCAGGATGCCCGAGTTGCTTGCCACAGACCCGGGTACCGTCGCAGCAGTAGAAATCGTGCTTAATCAGTCCGACCTAGCGAAAGGCGAAAAATGACAGAAATCAGCTGCGAGGGAGTCTTTCCGTTTGTGGCCGGACATCGCACTGGAACCCTCTTGTTTTGCTTCCATCACGCAGGAGGCAGCGCTTCCGTCTATCGTGGATGGGTGGGGGTCAACCCAAGCATTGACGTGGTGCCGGTGGAGCTTCCCGGAAAGGCAACCCGTCGCCGAGAGAAATGGGTAAGCGACTTTGACAAGCTCGCCGATATGTGCGCAACCGAGATAGTAGATCTGGCGGCGGGCGCGCCGATTGCGTTGTACGGCCACTCCATGGGGGCAGCGCTGGCCTACCAGGTTGCTGCCTGCCTGCAGCAGATGCATCGGCCCACTATACCGGAAGCCGTGGTGGTGGCCGCACGGCAGGCGCCCGGAGAAACCGTGCCTGGGGAATACCACTCGTCAATGGGGTTCGGTGCGCTGCGCAGGGAGTTTGAGAAGGTAGGTGGCACACCACCTGAGATCCTTGCCAATGATGATGTGATGAAGCTGCTGCTCGCTGACATTCGTCGCGATTATGTGTTACACGAGGGCTTTCACCATGCAACCACGGTGCTTCGCTCTCCTGTGCTGGCATTGGCGGGGGATAGCGACCCAGCTGTCAGCCCAGAGATGCTTTCCCGGTGGGAAAATTTTACCAGCGGTAGTTTTGAACTGAAGGTCCTGCCGGGTGGGCATTTCTTCCCGCTCGATACTGGAACCGAGTTCCTCGACCTGCTTGCCGGTTTTCTAGCGGGAATTACTGGGAACACTGCCTGGTTAGCGCGGAACAATGCGTGATTGTGACTGTTAAGTAAAGAGGCCCCGATGACCGAACAAAAACCACCCATTACCTTTAGGCAAATATCTCAACCTGCCCACCGGCAGATCACGGTGTCGCTGCTATTGGCGGTGCTGGCGGCGGTTTTGTCGCTGGTGCCGGTAATCGTGCTGGTTGAGCTGGTGCGCACCGTAATGCTGTCCTTCCAGGGAGAGCCGATAGATGCGTCAAAGCTGTGGCTGCTAGTCGCGGCGCTCATGGTGGCCACCGTCCTACATGGACAGGCAACCGTGAAGAGCCTCCAGGTAAGCCACCAGGCCGACGGCCTTTTGGGCGAGCACTTACGCCAGCAGCAGATTACCAAGCTGGGTAGGCTCCCGCTGTCTTGGTTTACGCGGACACCTTCGGGGACTGTGAAAACCTACATCGAAGACGACGTCACCAAGATCCACCAGCTCATCGCCCACGCGCCGCACGATTATTCGGCCGGTGTACTCGTACCGCTATTGAGCCTGGGATACATGTTCGTGGTGGACTGGCGGATAGGCCTGCTGGGCCTGGTACCACTGCTGTTGGCAGTGGCCACCATGCCGTTTATGATGCGCGAGTTTCAAGAAAAGGCGGAGAAATTTAAGTCCAGCCAGAAGCAGCTAGACGCCGCCGTCGTAGAGTTGGTGCGCGGCATCCCGGTTATCAAGGTGTTTGTTCCGGAAGGCTACGACGAGAGCATTTTCCTTAGTCGTTCCCGGAGTTTTGGTGGGTTCTATCGCGAGTGGTTGCACGCCACCGTACACCCCACCGCTTTGATGAAGATCTTCACCTCCACCGGGTTTGGCCTGCTGGTGGTAGCCGCGGCCAGCCCGTGGCTCATCACGTCTGCGGGCGTACCAGTGGCCGATGTGCTGGCAGCGTTTTTGTTCATCAACAACATCGCCGCGCCTCTGCTTATGCTTTCGCGCACTAACATCATGTTTTCGGAGGCGAAGGCTGCCGCGGCGGATCTCACCGAGTTCTTCAACATCCCGGTATTGCCGCCCGCTGCTGGCGGCAGGGAGCCTGCAAACGCCGGAATTGAGTTGAAAGATTTAAGCTTCTCCTACGTGCCGGACACCCCGGTGCTTTCCGGCATTAACCAAAAACTTACCGCCGGCAGCATCACTGCGGTGGTGGGACCTTCCGGCTCGGGGAAGTCCACGTTAGCCGCGCTCATCCCCCGGCTATTAGACCCCACGGAGGGGTCGGTGCGCATTGGTGGCGTCCCTAGTACTGATCTCCGATCTGACCAGCTCTACCGTAGGGTAGGGTTCGTCTTCCAGGACCCTTACCTTATGCGGATGAGCGTGCGGGATAACATTCGCCTCGCTCACCCGGAGGCCACCGACGCAGACGTGGTTCGCGCCGCCCGCGCCGCCCAGATTCATGAGCGCATTACCCATCTGCCGCGCGGCTACGACTCGGTGGTGGGAGAGGACGCGCAGCTTTCCGGTGGCGAGCAGCAGCGGCTGGCTATTGCCCGGTCCATCTTGCTCGACGCGCCGATCCTCGTGTTGGATGAGGCCACCGCTTTTGCGGATCCGGACTCCGAGGCCGCGATCCAGCGGGCCATTACCGAGCTGGTGGCCGGGCGCACGCTAGTAGTTATCGCACACCGGCTCCACACGATCACCGGCGCTGACCGGATCCTCATGCTGGAAAACGGTGAGGTCACCGAAGCAGGCACTCACGAAGAGTTAGTGGCGGCAGGCAAGGGCTACGCCACGATGTGGGCACGCTACCAAACCGCGCAGGCGGGCATCCAAGGGGAGGAAAAATAATGATCCGCACGCTCTATTCACTGGGCAGTCCGGCTGATCGTCGCCGTCTGGTGCTGGTCCTTACGCTAATTGGGATTTCCGCGGTGGCGTTGGCCATTGGCCTTATCCTCATTGCACTGTTTTTGGACACGCTGTTTAGCGAAGATCCCGCGCAGGCCGCAGCATGGTTGCCCTGGATCATTATCTCCGTCCTCGTCTACGCCGCCGCAGACTGGCCCACTGAGGTTATTGCCCAGGACCTGGGGCATGATTACGTGCTGCGCATCCACCGGCTTATCGCCGATCGCACGGCACAGCTACCCCTGGGCTATTTTGAAGAAGATCGCGCCGGCCAGATCGGTGTTGTAGCTACCAGCGGTGCGCTGTTTGCCGCTAACGCGCCGGCAATGATGCTGCGGCCCATGCTGCACGGTGCTGCCTCGGCCGGTTTGGCTTGCGTGTTTCTCATCGCCGTGGACTGGCGGCTGGGGCTGGTTACCGTTGCAGTGGCTGCCGTGGTGTGGTTCGCCTATAACCGCCTAATGCGGCAGTACCGCGTGGCAGAGCGCCAGAAGGGCGAGCGCAACGAGCACGGCGCCGCGGAGGTGCTGGAGTTCGCCCAGGTGCAGCCGGTGCTGCGCATGGCTGGGCCGGATTCGCTGGGGGAGCGCGCCGTGCGCGCCTCGATTCGAGAGCAGCTTAGCGCCCAGCAGCACACCCAGAAGACAGGTGAGATGATCATGGGTCGTCTGGCTTTAATCATCATGGTCGGTACCGTGGTCATTGATGCCCTGGCCACCGTGCTACTTCTCAACCACTGGCTAGAAGCAGGCACCTACATTGGCGTCATTGTGTTGGTGTTCATCCTGGCTCGCGTTGCTATGTCGGGCATACCCTACGGCGAGGGCTTGGAATCCGCGCGCAATACCTTAGATGAGATCCAAAAGATCCTCGATGCGCGGGTGTTGCCGGAGCCTGCGGTTCCGGCGGCGCCACGCGACTATGGCATCGAGTTCGATGGGGTGGGCTTTGGCTACGAACCCAACACCCCAGTGGTCCGCGACGTGAGTTTCCGCGTGGCGCCCGGAACTACTACTGCGTTGGTGGGTCCCAGCGGCTGCGGCAAGAGCACCTTGCTAAAACTTGCGGCACGCTTCTATGACGTTGACCAGGGGACCATCCGTATCGGTGGTGTGGATATTCGCGATCTTGGCTCCCGGGCGGTGTTGGATTCGCTGGCTATGGTGTTCCAATACGTGTACCTCTTCGAGGACACACTGTATGAAAACATCCGCCTGGGCTGCCACAATGCAACGCGGGAGGAGGTGCTCCGCGCAGCGGAGTTGGCCGGTGTCACCGAGATTGCCCGGCAGCTGCCGCAGGGGTTTGACACCCTGATTAGCGAGGGCGGGCAGAATCTCTCCGGTGGTGAGCGTCAGCGTGTCTCCATCGCTCGTGCGCTACTGAAGGACGCGCGGATCGTGCTGCTTGATGAGGCGACTAGCTCTCTAGACGTGCAGAATGAGCACCTTGTGATGCGCGGTATGAAAACGCTTTCTGCCGAGCGCACCATCGTCGTCATTGCGCACCGGCTGCACACCATCCGCGACGCGGACCAGATTGTGATGATGAGTCCCTCCGGCACCGTGGAGTCTATCGGCAACCACGAGGAACTCATGGAGAGTTCCCCACGCTACCGCAGCTTCTGGGGTGAAAAGAGCGACGCCACCAGCTGGAAGCTGTAGGGACTAGCTGTCGCGGCCGCGTAGATACCGCACCGTGCGCGCCAGTGCGAGATCATCGCACGGTTCGCAGGCGGTAAGGCGGCCTTTTTCCACGCGCAGGAGAAGATCGCAGCACCGCGCCACCAGCTCCATGTCATGGGTTACTACCAAAACGGTCTTGCCCTGCCGGGCTAGGGCGTCTAGCAGGTGGGCCACCCGGTGCATGCGGCACAGGTCCAGCCCGCTGGTGGGTTCATCGAAGACGATTACCTCGCGCTCACTTAGGACTGCTGAGGCGATGGCCACGCGCTGGCGTTCGCCGCCCGAAAGCGACATCGGGTGCCGGGCCCGCTTGTCCGCGAGATCAAGTGCACCAAGCACCTCGGTAAGGCGCGCTTCGTTTTTCCCATCCGGTCCACTGGTGCCGATGATTACGTCGGACTCCACGCTCTCCCCGAAAAGCTGGTGGTTTACGTCCTGCATTACTAAATAGGACTGGCGCAGGCGCTGCCGGGGACCCGAGAGCGAGCGGTTATTGATGTCCACCACGCCGGTGGCCTTAGATTCCAGGCCAGTCAGAACGCGCACAAAGGTAGATTTTCCGGCCCCGTTGCGTCCTACCACGCCGATGACTTGCCCTTGCGGCAACTCCGTGTGGCTGATGCTCAGGGATGGCTCTGTAGCCTTGGGGTAGGTGAACTGTAGCTTTTTGAGCACCATCGTGCCACTTGAAGGGCGTGGCTCGCGGGTCACCTCGGGGACCTGCTGCGCTGAGCGCAAGCCCATGCGGTACAGTTCGGCCTTGTCTAGGGTGCGAAACTCCGAGCCGCTGAGATCATGAGCGATCTGCCCGTCCTGCATAACCAGCACTCGGTCCACGATGTCAACTAGGTAGGAAAGCCGATGCTCAGCGATCAGGACGGTGCGGCCCTGTGTCTTCCACTGCGCGACGATGCGGCGCAGCTCATCGACGGCGGCGAGGTCGAGATTTGATGATGGTTCGTCTAGTAGTAGTACCTGTGGGTGCATCGCGGCCACTGAAGCGCATGCTATTTTTTGTTTCTGGCCGCCGGAAAGTGTGAACAGGTGCCGGTCGAGGAGATGAACCATGCCGAAATCTGCGGAAAGTTCCCCAATACGCTGTCGAATCTCGTTGGGCGCCACGCCGAGGTTTTCGCAGCCAAAGGCGAGTTCGCTGGCTACTTCCAGCGTGAAAAATTGCGACTTGGGGTTTTGGAACACTGAGCCTACGCGTTCGGCGATGTCGTGTGGGTGGGCATGAGTGATGTCTTCGTCGTCCAGCAGCACCTCCCCCGAAATCTGGGCGTCGCAGAACGTGTGCGCCACGCCGTTTATCAGGCGTAGCAGGCTGGACTTACCGCAGCCTGATTCGCCACACACTAGAACTAGTTCGCCCTTCGCCACGGTGAGATTTACGTGGTGCAGCACCGGCTCCGCTGTGTTTTGACCATAGGATAGTGACACATCGTGCAGCTTTATCACGGCAGCATCACTATATTTACCAGTAGTAGGATCAGGGACACGACGAGCACGCTTATGACTATTGCGTCGCCTACGCGGAAGCCTATCTCGCACAGCGTGGTTCGTCGGCGAGGCGAGCCCAATCCGCGGGTCACTGCAGACATAGCCAGCTCGTTGCCGATGCTCACAACGGACGCCAACAGTGGCACAAAGCGGTATTCGAGCATAGCGATCGGGTTGCGCAGGCCCGAGATGCCACGCATCTGCATGGCGGTGCGGATATCGCGGTATTCCTCGAGAATCGTCGGGAAGAACCGGAACATGATGGACGTGGGGATGGTCAGGGCGTCGGGGCTCCGCATGCGCTGCATCGCGGCCATGAATTCGCTGGCCGAGACGGTGCGTAGTAGGTACCAGCAGCACGTGATGCCAGGGAGGATGAGCGAAAGCCCTGCGAACCACGTAGCGCACACGTCCACGATGATGTGGCGCTCGGGCAGGGCCTGTACCACCACCGCAGGAAAGCCGGCGAGCACCGCGAAGGTGAGTGCGTATCGCAGTGCAGCGGCCACCATGCCGGAGGCGAGGAAAAGTGCCCCGGGAACGGCAATGAGCATCCACCGGGCGGTGCTGCCCAGCGCCCCACTGGACCCGGCCGGTGAGATGAGCACCGAGGACACCACGAGGATGACCAGCACCGTGGTGCGTGGGTCCAGATGGAGTCCCGCTGTGTGCGTGCCTGATCCGGGCAAAGTGGGCGACATCAGGCGATTCCTGCTCGCTGGAAGTGCTTGGTGAAGATGCGCCGGCCGAGGATCCCGCCGAGGATCCCGCAGACGAAGGTTACTATCACAATGATGAGGAATAGCCAAGTCATCTGGCCAATAGAGGTGAGGCCATCCGCGAAACTAGCACCATATTTGGTCTGCATGCCGCTGCTCTCTATGTAGCGCCGAGTGGTGAAGAAAAGCGGAATATATGATGCGGTGGGTGACACTGCTATAAAGGCATAGGCGATCACACTGTGTATTGCGCTCGTATACTTGCCGGCGCGCAAAATTAACTCGGCAAACACGGCCATGACCAAGCTGAGCAGCAGTGGCCATATGCCTAAACCAAGCAGCAGGCTGGCGAGGCCGCTGAGAAGAAGGAATATGAAGACCATGCCGGGCTTGTGCACCTTGGCCAAGAACAGCATCATCGGGATGCCCAGGATGAGGGCCTGAACGCTGGTGATCATCACGTAGGTGATGGGGGTGATGCCGATGAAGGCGATGACCACGCCGGCTACCAAGTTGATGACGAAGAAGATGCCGATGTTCATCAGGTCGGTGATGTTCAGCCGTCCTGCTTTTGCATCTTTCGGGGTGGTGTGGGGAGTACTGGGCATGATGTTTCCTTTCAGATTAGGCTGCTTGTGCGTAGCACTGGGTTGGGGGCAAGTGGCTTGTCAGGTGAGTGAAACAGGTGTGGCATGAACTCTAAATTTCGCCTTCTTCTACGTCGCTGCCGACGATGTTGGCGATCAGGTCGGACAATTCTCGGACCGTTGGATGGTTGAATACGTCACGTATGGAGATCTCTACTGACATTTCTCGACGAATCGAGTTAGTAAGCCGCACGGCCGTGAGCGAGTCGGCACCGATGGTGAAGAAGTCATCGTCGATGCTGATCTCCTTGGGCCCGAGGAGTTCTTGCAAGATGGTAATGATACCCGAATCTCGGTGATTACGAGAGCGTTCCCTTGTTTGTGGTTGTTCAAAGGTTTTTCCTTCTAAACTCTTGCGATCAATCTTGCCGTTCCAAGACCGTGGTAGCCCATCAATGCGTGATATCACGCGTGGACGCATATAGGCAGGGAGAGACTCGGCGAGGTGGTTATTGAGTGCTGCCATGTTAAAGCCCTCATGCGTAACAACGTAGAGAACAATGCCATGGTCGTTGACAGCGACGCAATCGCGGAGTTCGTTGAATTTTCGTGCTGTTGACTCGATCTCACCGAGTTCGATGCGGTAGCCGTTGACCTTAACCTGACCGTCCTCGCGCCCCAGGAAGATGATGTGACCAAGGTGATTGTAGAGGGCCTTGTCGCCCGTGCGGTACATTCGTTCGCCGGTGCGGGGGTGGGTGATGAATGATGCTGCGGTCTTCTCTGGGTCCTTCCAGTACCCCATGGCCAGGCCACGTCCGGCAATGTAAAGGTCTCCCGGCACATGCGTGGGTCGGGGGTTCAGGGCCTCATCGAGGATGTACATTCGCTGATTTGCCAGCGGCGTTCCATAGGGAATGCTGGTACGCGAGGCATCATCGACGCCTACCTCGTACCAGTTTGACCATATCGATGCCTCGGTAGCACCCCCAGCAGCGAAAACTGTGCAGTCCCGGAAGAGGGTGCTGACCTGGTAAGCGATATTTACAGGTATCCAATCTCCGCTGAGTAGTGCCGACCGTACGGAGGAACCAATGAGGCTCCGTTCGCGGAGGTGTTCCACGTACATCGAAAAAAGTGCTGGCACAGAGTTCCACAGCGTCACCGAGTGCGTAGTTACGGCATCTGCCCAGCACTGCGGATCACGTTTGTCTGCTGGAGATGGCAACACCAAGGTAGCACCCCGCGCGAACATCCCGAAGATGTCGTATACCGATAGATCGAAGTTTAGCTCTGAAATCCCCAGTATCCGGTCGGTCGGAGTCACCCCGAGGCGTTCGTTGACATCGACAATCGTATTGACCGCCGACTCGTGGGTGATGGCTACTCCTTTGGGAGTGCCCGTCGTACCAGACGTGTAGATGACGTACGCAAGCGAGCTGGGTGTCGGACTCGATTCGCTTAAGGCCTGGTCACCTGGCCGATGCCGGGCGACATCGGCCAGAGTGATGACTGTGCAGTGCTCGGCTAACGCAGCGAAATCATCGTCCGGATGGTCCATCGCAACAATGGATGCACCCGCATCGTTGATGATGGAAGTGTTACGCCCCACCGGTTGGTCCACGCTCAGCGGCAAGTAGGCGCATCCGGCCTTCATTGCGCCTAGTACCGCTGCGATCTGTTGTGCGGACTTTTCCATCATGATGCCAACGAGATCACCAGGCGCCGGGTCAGTTGCAGCAATAAGCTGGGCCCACTTATCCGACTGCTCATTGAGTTGCTCGTATGTCCATTGCGTGGTGGCGTCTATCACCGCGAGGTTGTCACCATGCTCGGCAAGTCCCTTCTGATACAGCCCCAGTAGGCTCTTATCCGCTCCGGGGAGTTCCCGGTCTGTGTCGTTGATTCGATCTGCGGTGGGCGCGTTGGTCGTCGGAGCTATGGTACTGGTGGGCGCGTTCCAGAGTTCAGGGGACTCTGCGAGGTGCGAGAGAGTGGCTGTAAGGCTGGTGAAAAGCTCCGCCACCATGTCGTCGGGGAAGATCGCCTCGACCGCGTCCATATTCAGCATCAGGCCACCATCGTGTTCATAGACCTGGAGGTCCATCCATACCTGTGGCGTCTGCGATAGGCCATGATCGATTACGCCCAGGTAAGGACTCTGATCTGACTCGGGGTGCTCCACGACGCCCAGGCCACACGTGAAGACCACCGGCATGGTTACCCGAGCACCGCGTTGCTTAGTAAGCATTCGCTGCACCGACACGCCGGAGACACTGCCGTGATCGAGATTGCTGAACATGCGCCTGTGTAGCGCTGCAGCGCGGTCCCGGAACGATGGTGCACACTGGGTATCCACGCTGAGAATAGATAGGCTGGTGAAGTCGCCAACTATGTGGTCAACCTCGGGGGCGAACCGAGTGCGGTCGAACCGGGTCAGGTTGATGCTAAGTCGCGGCTCATCGCTGTACCTCGCTAGGACTTCGGCGTATACCTCGGCTAGGAATACGGCTTCGGTCATCCCCTCCTCACGTACCCGTTGCTTAATCCGGCGCCACTTCGCAGCGTCCACCAGGGCGTGGTGGCGGCAAAACTGCGAGGTATTAGCGCCGTTTGTGTCGGTCACCGGCAACTGCGGTGCAGGATAAATAGTATCCACTGCCGATTCCCAATAGGCTTGGTCACGCTTATGGATGTCGCTGTGTGACAGTTCAATCGTGGCTTCGACATAGTCTTTAAATGAATAGGGGATTGCCGGATCGAGACTGTCTACGCCGTGGTCGTAGGCCTGCTTCCACTCACGGAAAATGTGGAACATGCTCCAGCCGTCGATAAACAAGTTATCGAAACTTAAAAGCAGTCGACCCGCGTCGGGCTCGGCTACGTAGCGCACGTCAAAACATGGCCACTGAGTGGGATCAAACTTCTGGCGGGACATTTCCTCTCGGATTTCATCGAGAGTATCCTCATTGTCGGCGTTGCCGGAGCGAATGAGGGCAATGCGGTAGCGTGGTACTTCGGGCAACACACGCTGACTCAATCCGTCCTCACACACGACGGTGCGCAGCATGGGATGGCGTTTAATCAGGGCATTGAACGCGTCTTCCACTCGCTCCGAGTCTAGGCAGGCAGTGGACATTTCAAAGTAACAGTGGCTGGAAACGTCGCCGAGTTCGATGGCTCCAGAGCTGCCGATGAGATAGGACTGCTGCACCTCAGTCAGCGGGAACGGAGCGTACTGTTCAGACCCGTGAACAATCTTGGGAAGATCCGATTGCTGGTGGGGGACTTCGGCTATCTGGTCAATTCGGGCGGCCATGTCGCGCAGCAACGGAACGTCAAAGATATTCTCTAACGGAAATTCCACGCCAAAACACTGTTCGATGGTACGGCGCAGGCGTGTTGCTGTGAGAGAATCACCACCCAAGCGAAAGTAGTCTGAGTTCACGTTGGAGCTGGTGTGCAGCAGCTCATCCCAGATATCGATGAGCCGTTTCTCGGTGGCGGTGTGCGGAAGTTCGGTGACAGCGGGCTCGTTGTCGAAGTATTCCGGCACTAATGCTGTGAGCGCTTTGCGGTCAATCTTGCCGTTGCTGGTGAGTGGAAACTTCGCTAGCTCCAGGATGCGTTTCGGTAGCATGTACTCCGGAAGGCGGGTGGCCAGTAGGTTTGTAGCCTTGGCATAGTCAGAATCGCATAGTGTGACCGATTCGTTGGAACTAGCGCGTTCGGCGATGATAAGCGCCGTCGTTTTAGTGATCTCTACATGCTCTACAGGTTTCCACCCAGTGCGCTGCAGGATTTCTTTCCAGCTGCGGGCGCTGAGTAGTACTGTACCGGTTTCGGCCCGAGCGTCCGTGGTATTGTTGGCAATAAATGCGGCGGTGATATCGGACATCGGGGAGGGGGCAGTGGGCTCTACCACCACCATCGTTGCTCCAGGGGCGCTGAGGCCCCAGGCCTCACAGAGCGTTTTCTCGATGTCCTCGCTCTGGTGCAGCGTCTGGTTGCACAGCACCAAGTCCGCCTTCGTCACTGCCTCCCCAGGAGTCGGTTGGGGCGTGCTAGTGACTCCGAGCTGGCGGTACGTGAAGGTGTTACCAACACGTTGTCCGGCATGTTCGAGGTGATGACGATAGGGATCAGCGAGCACGTATGCGCTCGTCCCCGCGATAGCCGCGTAGTCCGCAGAGGCCTCGGGCCGGCGTGACCCGATCTCAAGAATCTTGAGCTCGCTGGTTGAGTGGGTACTGCATTCACGCACAACCGCGCCGAGGACCCGGTGAACCAACCGACCCAACGGACGGGTTGCGAGGAATTGCTCCACCGACATCGAATCTGGGCTTTGGATGAACTCAGCGATACTGCGCTGCTTCTCCGCCATTACGAAGGCTTGCTCGAAGGGGGTGACAAAACGCTCTAACGCGCCGAACGACTCGTCGTCTAGAAGCAAGTCTGCGGTAGCCGGGTGTTCATCTGCTTTGCCTAGCCATGTCTGCCAGCGATTACGGTGTTCGCGGAGGTGGTTTGGGGTCCCCACGCCGGTGAGTTGCTCCTCCCAGCGTCGCATCACTGAGAAGGCATATGCGGTCTGTAAATGCTCATCGTGCTCGACGGACGTGCGGATGTCGCCCTCGGTCAGCACGTCGTTGACTTTGGCGCGCAATGACGTCGCAAACTGCTCCGGAGTAGTTCGGGCAACATGTGACGGTGTGAACTGAGCAAACGTAACCAAAGATGGTGACGATGATGCACCTTGGTGCGTGATACACACGGCACGCTCTATTGGCAGCAACGCTTCACACGCGGACTCGATCTCGCCGAGTTCGATGCGGTGGCCACGAACTTTGACTTGGTTATCCGAGCGGCCTAAAAACTCGATCGTCCCATCGGCCCAGAACCGGCCCATATCGCCTGTGCGGTACCAACGTGAGTCCTCCGAGATTACGAACTTAGTTTCGGTGAGTCCGGGGTCGCCGACATATTGTGTAGCTACGCCCAGGCCGCCAATCCACAGCTCCCCCACAGAATAATCGGGACAGTCCTGGCCATTGCTGGACACCACCCGGTACATCTGTTTGGCAAGCGGCCGACCATAGGGAATTGAGGTCCACTCGGGTGACACTACATCGAGGTCGAGACCATTGGACCAGATAGATGCCTCCGTCGCACCGCCCATAGCTAATAGGTGTGCCTGCGGGGTAACCGTGCGCATGCGCTCAGGCAGGCTGGTATCAATCCAGTCGCCAGATAGCAGAACATGGCGTATGCTGCTGAGCTTGCCCGGTGTCCGATCAGCCGCAGATAAAAGCATCTCAAACAAAGTAGGCACCGAATTCCAGATAGTTATGCCTAAACTATCCACCAGCGATACCCACTTCTTGGCGTCGCGGCGCGCATCATCTGGGATGGTTACCAGTTCGCCGCCAGCAGAAAGGAGCCCGAAGGCGTCGTACACCGAGAGATCGAAATCAAAGGAAGATACGCTTAGTAGGCGGTCTGTCGGACCAACGCCCAGGCGACGGTTGATCTCGCTAATGGTGTTCCATGCAGCACCGTGGCAAATCTCGACTCCTTTTGGTGTTCCAGTGGTCCCAGAGGTGTAGATTACATAGGCTGGGTCTTGTGGATGCAGCTGCGGAAGATTGGCTGTGCCGGTAGCGCTCGTGAAATCTACTACCTGAACTGCAGTTTCGCTCAGAACCTTATCGGGTCGGTCAGTAATCAGATGCGTTACTTGGCTTGCCCCCAAGAGAGCGGCAATACGAGATTCCGGTTGCTGTAGACTCACCGGTACATATGCTCCGCCCGCCATCATCGCGGCTAGCGCACCAATAATCTGGCGAGGACCACGCTCCACCATCACTGCAATCAAAGCGCCTCGCCCAACCCCGGAATTCACCAAAGCAGAGGCGATGGTGGTGGCTTGCTCTTCCAAATCTTGGTAGGTAATAACGTCGCCGCTTGCACTGCGAATGGCCGTGGCCTGGGGGTGGCACCGTGCAGCGGCAATCACCTCATCGACAAGGGTGGTGTCAGGCAGCCGCCAAGAGGCAACTTCGGCACGTGACGCTCGACGGGCCTGCGCTCCTGGGCTCTCTACCGGGTCTGAATGCGAGAGATCGTCGGTGATTGCCTTGTCAATCTCCATCACTAGGGTGGCGAAGAGATCGTCCAGCATCTTCTCGGGGAACAACTGTTCAACTGCGTCGCAGACGATTAGGAAGCCGTTGACGGTGGTGAAGACTTGGAGGTCAATCCACACCTGGGGGGTCTGGGAGATCATGTAGCTAATCTCTCCGAAGGTATCTATAAACTCTTGGCCAACCAGTGGGTCTCCCAGGTTGCAGGAGAACACCACGGGAGCCAAAACTTGCTCACCTCTGGAAGCACGTAGGTCTCGCAGCACCCGCACCGCCGAATACTGTGAATGTGACGAATCCTCATAGAAAGAGGCCTGTATATCCTTGAGGTCCTCGCTGAAAGTGCGGCGTGTGGACTGATCGATACTGGTGAGTGTCAGGGCGGTAAAGTCTGCGACGACATTCTTTATCGCTGTGTCTGAACCGCGGTTGAACAGAGGTACGGCCATGAGGAATTTTTTATTCTCGCTCCATTGGCCGATGGTGCGGGCGTAGGCGGTCAGCAACACCATTGCTGGGGTAGTAGCGTGGTGTTCACACACCTCACGCAAGCGCGACCAAGTTGCCGAATCGAATGATCGACTGCGGCGTACAAACCGGTGTGCTTGTTCCTCGTTGGTGCCGTGGCTCATCGGCAAGGTTGGGGCACCCGGCAACTCGGAGAGGCGATTGCGCCAGTATGCCTGGTCACGGTCGATATCGGCGACGCCTTCGCGAGCGTGTCCAGCGAGGTAGCGAGCGAAACTCCACGACGGGTCGGCGTCGGGGGCTTCACCGGTGGCGTAATGGTGGGCGAGGTCGTGCAAGATAATTTGGAAACTCTGCACATCGCACACAAGCAGGTCGATATCGAAGTGAATAACTGCTACATCCTGAGGGAGGAGGCTGACTTCTAAAGATACCACATGGCCGGTAGCTATGTCCAACAGTCGGTGCGAAAGGCGTTCGCGCGTGGATAGCAGAGCTTCTTCGCGCGTGGACTCGTCCATCTTGGTGAGGTCATGAACGAGGATGGTGGGGTGGGGCGGCTCTGGCAGCACATATTGCTTGCCATCTTCGGTGTAGCAGGCGCGCAACATCGGGTGGGAACGTAGCAGCGTCAGCCAGCTTTGTTGCAATCGGTCGATATTGATACTGCGGGATTCGACCTCTACGTAGCCGTGGGTGCCCACCCCGCCCAGTTGCTGCGAGGAATTGCGGCCAATCCAATAGGCGTATTGGACATCTGTGAGGTCAAAGGGTACGGAATCGTCGATGGGAGCGGCAAACCCATCTTTGGGGGACTCAATGGCGTCAGTGCTGTGGTTTGGTGTGGATTCTACAAGCATCTTCGCCCACTGCCTTACCGTTGGGGCGCGCATGAAATCTCCAAAGGAGACGCGGTGTCCCTGTTTCATCCAATCAGCGAGCAGACGGACTGTTGGAAGTGACTCCAGGCCGTGGGAGAGCAGGTTGTCGTCGATGCCGATTTCGGCATCTTCGCCGAGGATCTGGTGGAGCGAGGCGAGGAGTTCTTCGCGAATTTGTTCCTCTTTGATCATGGTCTTGTCCTCTCAGCTTTGTTCGGATTCACGGTCAGTAAATTGCGCTGCCGCGAGAGCACGCAGCTTTTTCTTGTCGACCTTGCCGATGTTGATCAGTGGAATTTCGTCGACAGTGATCACCTGGTCCGGCACCTTGTATCGGGCTACGCCTCGGGTGAGGAAATCATCCAGAATGGCGGAGCGGTTAACGCCTGGTTGGGCGACGATGGCTGCAACGGTGCGCTCTCCCAGTGCTCTATCTGGCATTGGGAAGACGGCTGCAGCACTAATGCCTGGAGTTCCAGACAAGAGTGTCTCGACCTCAGAAGGGGAGACGTTTTCGCCCAGGCGATTGATCTGTTCAACCACGCGCCCGCACAGCACCAGGTTGCCGTCCTCGGTAAGGTAGCCACGGTCACCGGTGCGGAAGAAACCATCCTCGGTGAAACAGTCCGGGGTATCGCGGTTTCCTTCGTAGCCGAAGAAAGTATAAGGGCCCTTTTCTAGTATCTCTCCCGGCTCGCCTCCCGGGCCATCGATTACCAACTCGTCAGCATCAGAGATGGGACGACCTTGCGTGCCAAGAATCACCGCTGGAGGGTCATCAATACGCGTGAACGTAGTGATGCCTTCACCCATGCCATAACCCTGGTGGATACGCACACCGAAACGATCCTGTATTGCCTCACCTAAGCCGTCGTTAAGCGCCGCTGCGCCAATGATAATTCGCTCCAAGGAAGAGAAATCTGCGGGAAACCACTCTGCGGCCTCCACCCACACCTGGGCTACCGCAGGAACTAGTGCAGTCAGCGTGACCCCGTGGGTCGCAATGGCCGGAAACGCCTCATCGAAGGCTGCGCTGGTGCACAGAACCACAGTGCCGCCCGAAAGCAAGGTGCCCAGAATCCCGGGCTGAGCTAAGGCGAAATCATGAGAGGTAGATAGAACCGCCAAGTATACCGTATCTGGCCCGACGCCGCAGCACTGTGCCGCCGCACGGGTGTTATATGCATACGCCTCATGTACCCGGGGAATTATTTTTGGCATGTTCGTGGTTCCGCCAGACAAAAGATTCAGCGCAACGCTGCGTGGATCCGGCCACTTAGTAGGCGGAGAACATTTGGTAGAAATCGGGGCAGTGAAGAGACCTGGCAGAACTCGGTACGAGGACTCCTTGTCGTGCGTGGGTCCGTTATCGGCCCACAGTTCTTTGAGTCCGAGCTCGCCGGGTCCCATAGCCTCTACCATGGCTACGGTGTCAAAACCGAGATGGTCGCGGCTACCGATATAAGCAACTGGGTGTAAAGACTCACACAACGCTGCAACTTCGGCCTCTCTATGCGCGGGAAGCAGCAGGGTTGGGATAGCACCCACGCGCATCAGCGCAAGCAGAGTCACCACATACGCTGCGGTGTTTGGCAGTTGCAGTAGCACGTGGTCACCTGGCGAGAGGCCGCTTTCTCGTAGCTCCTCGGTGAACACACAAAGTGATTGCTCGAGTTGTGCGTAGGTCAGGTGTGCGTCGTCAGCGATGACAGCTACATGGTCCGAATAAATCTCGGATGATTCGAACAGTTCCTGGCACAGGCTTTTTCGGGCCAGGTGGCCGGTGCCTTCGTAATGCTTCAACACACTGTTGCGGTCGATATCGCGCCCTCTCATGCAAACTCCAAATCAATCGTGCCTGTGCCGGAACGGCAGGTGAGGCCGCCGTCGACACCAACGTGCTTACAAATGCTTAATGTCTTCTCACTGGCCGCAAAATCGATGTCGGTTATGTGGGTAATCCCGTTAGGATGCGGGGTGCTGCGATGGGTATCAATGGCAAAGGGGGTCACGAAAAGTGGGATCGCCCAGTCGTCGGGTGACAGACACCAGCAGGCGAGCCGTCTGCCAGCGGGATCCTTGCGGGAGAACGGGATTGTCAGGCTCTTGGTTTGATGAGAATCAAAAATCTCCTTTATGTGGTCAAATTCCTTGCGCTGCGCCTCCAGTACCACCCGTGAGTACCCCTGTGACATGGTGGCGAATCTGTCATAGGAGTCGACGAATTTTCCATTGCCAGTAAGGTGTAAAAGTTGGCGGAAAAACGGTGGTACGTCGGCTCGCTCTCGTATCTCCAGGTAGGGACCCTCGCAGAAATAAATAAGCGCGCTTGCAGCGTTTTTCTGTTGTCCTGGTTCAACGTCAAAGCCGCGCGAACGGAAGTAATTAATTGAGTTCTCTAGGTCGTCTGCTTTATAGATAATGTGTCCCACATTAGCCATTTCGTTGTTCCCTCTCCGTGAAGAACGGAAGTAGTGAGGGTACGTTCTCCTGTAGCAGGCAGGTGGCATGAGAACCGGCCACGGCATGTATCTGCAGGTTGCCGAGCACGGTCGCTGGCCAATCGATGTCTCCGCCTAGGCTCGGGTAAAAACCAGTTACACCTTCGGTAGGCTGCAGTACGACTACATCACCGAAATAGACATCGGGGACGTAGTCGATGGTTCCGAGTAACGAATGCCGGAAGACATCGTATAGGATGTCCAGCATCCCGCGAGTGGACTCGGAGTCTGTGTCGAATTCACGGATGCTTCGGTAGATGAGTTTGCGGCGCGCCCTGGGACTCAACACCGCCATCTTTTGGAAGAATTCCCCGATATCTGCGTATGGGCCTTCAAGGGTACACAGTTCTTCGTCACTGATATTGCGGTTGATGCCATCAAGGGTGTGCTCCAGGGCTGCTGCGAGGGTTTTGAGGTCGAAGTTCGCCCCCATTGCACTTAGGTCAGCGTTGAAAATGCACCCATAGGCGAGCTCACACAGTAGTTCATTAGTGACCCGGTGCGGGCACTGGTGGGTGCTGATGCAAGTTACCTGGCGCACGTCGCGGCCGAGTTCGGTGAGCGCCTTCGCGGTCTCCAGCGCTAACATACCGCCAATGCAGTAGCCGACCAACTGATAAGATTCCATATCCAACTCATCAAGTTCCTGGGCGTAGCTCTGGGCCAGATCCCTGATCAGCGTACGGGTTGTGTAGTCCAGGAATCGATCTGCGTCACCAGCGGTAAAACCAACGTGGGCAATCTCTGGCTGGCGTTGAAGCAGTTCGGGCATCAAGAACTCGTAGTCCTTCAGGCGGCCAGTGCCAGCGTGGATCATCACGCGGCAGAACGTTGCGTCCTTCGGCAATCGGTATACATGCAGATTTGAAGACCCAGTTGGAGAGCCACTGGCTACAGTAGACAGAGCAGTCAGTTCAGGGGAGGTATGATTAGCAGAATTAACGGCTTTTAATGCTTCGGGTTGACAGCTACTTCCTGCAGCCTGTGCTAGCGCGGAAATGCCTGCGATGGTTGGCACCTTGAGTACGCCACGCATAAGGGCGTCCCACGTGTGCTGCTGTAGGCCAGGTATTTCTTGGCGGAGCCGGGTTACCGTTTCGGCCATGAGCAGTGAGTCACCCCCAAGCGCATAGAAGTCATCATTGCGCCCAACCTCCGTGGTGTCGAGGACATCGCGCCAGATAGTCGCTATCTGCTCTTCCGTTTCGTTGCGTGGAGGATCGATCCGGTTGTTGGGGCTTCCCACCGGTTCTAAGCAGAGTTGCGCTAGGGCCTTGCGGTCTACCTTGCCATTTGAGGTTAACGGCAATTCCGGTAGTACATTGACGGAAGCCGGAACCATGTAACCCGGTAGGTGAGCACGCAGGTAGCCCAGAATGTCTTCACTGTTGAGCGTGGGGACATCGTCGTCATCGGCACCAACGATGATGAGTCGTTGCCCGCATTCGCGCAACGGGTCACTAGTGTTTGGGTACTCCGCGATGCGGTGCATCTGGGTATCCCTGAAGACCTGATCCCACTGCGCGTCCTCGATGAACACCTTGTGTGATTCCGCACGGTGGTCCGTGAAATCAACCAGATTCATCTTGATGGACACCGAGATAAGGGCTGCGTAAAGCTCAGTGATCGGCTCTACTATGACGATCACGCCCCCGGGGCGGCGCAGCTGCTTTAAGCGGGTGAATGACTCCTCGATATTTACTGAATTATGCAGTACGTTGGCGCACAAAATGATGTCGTAACCGCCGAACTCTACATCTTGCGATGTGCAGTCTGAGTTCATATCAAACAGGCCATAGGTCATGGCACCACAATGCGCGAACATTTTTTGGGCTTTATGTAGGAAGAATGTCGAAATATCGGTGAAGCGGTATTCGATTACGTTCTCGGGGAGTCGGCTAACAATTTTTTCCGTCGTAGCACCTATGCCAGCGCCGACCTCGAGGATCCTTACCGGATGATCAGCGTGGTGCTCGGCAATGCCGATCACTGCCTCTGCGGCCGCAGCATTCATCGCCTTGCTAATGCGGTTTTCGCCGTAAATGGTGCGGGCGTTATGGGTATCTCCCTCCGGGAAGAACACCTCGGTGGGACTGATCTCTCCGCGCAACTGGGAAAGAAGCGCCTCAGCTGCGTGCCGTTGGTAATTGAATAATTCCTTACTGTTATTGATTTCCGCTTCCATGTTGCCGAACTGATCCCAGGCCTCTCCGAACACGAAGAAGTCCAGGGTCTGTTGGCTGACAGTCCAACCCTCATCATCCTTAGTGGCTAAGCCTTCTCCAGTCAGAATATTGAGCCAACGGGTTATGAGTTCGCGATACTCTTCGGAGGGATGGATCGCCGCGGTGATTTCCGTAAGAGTGTGGTATTTTCCTGCAACGAGGAAAACACCGGCTTGTTGGAAAGCCGCGAGCAAAGCAGCCATCGCGGCTTCGTTTCCCAGCCGCATCCATGTGGCAAATATTCCCGTGTCAAGGCTCGTATCTGCAGGTGTCCAGCGCTGCTCAAGCATTGTACGGAGCTCCGAGTTTCTGATTTGCCCAGCATCCTTGAGCTCATCTTTGTCGCTCTGTGCATCAGTGACGAAAGCATGTAGTTTAATTGGGTCACTGGTTTCCTGGGTGAGTACTATAGCGCGTTCGACGAAGTCGTTGGATTCGAGGACTCCTTCTATCTCGCCGGTTTCCACTCGATAGCCGTTGATTTTTAGTTGATTGTCCCGACGGCCGTGAAACTCGATTACGCCGTCTGGGCGGTAGCTTCCTATATCCCCGGTAGCGTACATGCGTGTGCCATGCTTTTCGGAAAAGAAGAATTTCTCTGCTGTGGAGGTTGGATCGTTGAGGTAACCGGTGGCTAGGCTTTCCCCGGAAATATGGATTTGCCCTCGCACCCAGTCCGGACACTCATTGCAGGCCTCGTCGAGCACCCACATTCCTTGGTTGGGTAACGCGGTACCATATGGTATGCTAGTTTCATTTGTGTGACAGGTCATCGGGTGGAAAATCGACCATATTCCGCCCTCCGTGGCGCCGCCGAGGCTGATGAGTTCAGCATTAGGGAAGTGGGGTGCAGCATGCGCTGGGAGAGTGCCCGGGATCCTGTCTCCGGACAGCATAACCAGGTCTAGGCTGAGGATGTTCGGGTGACGGGTCACCTCTACCTCTCGCACAAGCATTTGGAACAGTGCAGGAACAGAGTTCCAGGTATCGACGTTGTTATCAACAAGGAAATCGATCCATTTGCTGGGGTTTCGCGATTCCTCGTCTAACGGCAGGACCAAAGTGCCACCGCTTGCGAAGGTACCGAAGATGTCATACACGGATAAGTCAAAGGATAACTTCGATACCCCCAATACCGTGCGTCTTTTATTTCGGCCGAGGAGATTGTTCACGCTATCTATGGTGTTCATTGCAGCCGAGTGCGTAACGACAACACCTTTTGGAATTCCGGTGCTGCCTGAGGTGAAGATGATGTAGGCGGTTTCGGTGGGGGAAACCGGTGAGGCTATGGTGCCACTGTACTGTATCGGGCTGAGAGTATCGACGTTGATGTTGGAGATATCGGTATTTTCTTCGGAGAAATGAGAATTAGTGATGACGTTGGCAGGACGACACGCTTCTATCATTGAACGTTGGCGGATTGCGGGTTGCTCGTGATCGATCGGCACGTAGGCTGCACCAGTTGATACCACGGCAACAGCGGCAGCTATTTGCCATACTCCGTTACCTAGGACGATGGCAATGTAATCTCCGGGACCGACATCAGAGAGCTCATGCTGTAATGCCCCGACGTAGCCAGCCAGATGTTGGTAGCTGTAGGTTTTTCCGCCACACACCAGCGCTGGCTGGTGTGGGTGCTGCTGGACGTTATCCCAAAACCCGTCGTGGAGGCATCGGGTGGTCTGCTGTACGTGGGTTTTGTGAATGCGGTTACGGATGGCGATCGTCTTATCGGGCAAGTGGACTGAATCAGTTTCCTGCCACGCCGAACCGTCGTCGACCAGGCGATCGAGTAGGTCGGTAAATGACTCCCACATGTCGTCGATCAACGCCGGTTCAAAGACGTCCTCTCGCACGTCCCAGTTAACGTTGCAAGAGCCTCCGTCCTGGAATGCCTGACAGTCAATCCATACCTGCGGCGTTCGGCTTACGCCGGAGACAAGGTTGTAGGCCGGACCATTGTTGTGCGGTGTGTCTGCACCCAACGCGCTGGTGAATACTACCGGGATTACCGCGGGCTGCCCGGTAGTGCGGGCTATATCGCGCAACACGTCAACCCCGGAATACGCAGCGTGTGATAGCTCTTCGGATAGCTGCTCCTGGGTTGCGTGCACGCGCTCACTAAAGGTTCCAGTGTGCGGATGGCAAGCATGTAGGGTCATCTCGGTAAAGTCTCCGATAATACGGTTGATTCCGGCAATGGCAGAATCTCGGTTCATCGAAGTGACATTGACGCAAAAGTCACTTGTGGAGGACCAACGGCGCAGTACATCGGCGTAGGCGGTAAGTAGCGTCGCCGAAGGAGTGACGCCGTGAGTGCTTGCTGCGTCGGTGAGCTTTGACCATGCTGCTGGCGAGCATCGCCAGGTACGCCGGGTGAAACGCACCGGCATTTCGGATGTGCGATCGGCTGAGGTCAGCGTCGGCAGTAAGGGTTTGCCGGACAACGAGGGGATGATCTCGGACCAGTACTTTTTTGCATTGGTGCGTGCAGCGAAGCCAGCGGCACTCTGGCTGTGGTGGTTACGGGAGGTGATTATATCCCGAAACGTGGTGTCCTCTAGTTCCGGTAGAACGTTACCTGCGTAGAGAGTTAGAAGTTCCTCGACCATCACCCTCACGCTTACAAAGTCGGCGATGATCATGTCCACCGAAAACTGTAGGATGCTGCATTCGTCAAATTGCAAAAGCTGGAATTCGTGCAGTGGCCAGGTGCCCAACGGGTAGCTACGGTTTTCCAATTTTGCGCGGTGACGAAGATACTCGGCGTCCGGGACATCTGGGTTGTGGCCCGCGAGGTCTACAGCTTGTAGCACCGGCAAACTGCGAGATTTAACCACCTGCAGCGAATCCGGTGGAACGACCACTGCAGAGAGCATGTCATGGCGCTGGATGAGTTCGTGCCAGGCCTGTTCAAGGCGGCTGCGATCAAGGCGTTCCGTTCGTATTTCGGCGTAGCTGTGGCACCCGGTGCCACCCAGATCATAGCCTTCGTTCTGACCGGTTGCGTATGCGCGCTGAATATCGGTCATGGGGAAGGGGGCGAACCGTGCTTGCTCATCATGCGGAACGGCCTCCCGCTCACGCAACCATGCCAAAACCTTTTCCTTATTTGACCTTAAGGCCGCGAGGTCTTCCTCGCGCAAGGAACCCTTGGGTGAACGGTAGTTGAGTCGATCGCCGTTCACCCATAGCGCTATACCGCGGGATTCAAGGTCGTTAATCAGCGCTGTGACATCCATGTTATCTCTCCTGTGTTCCGGTGGTTGGGGTTGTTTCGCTCAATGGGGGAGGTATGAGACTCCCCCAGCGGCCACATCAGACTCTCGAGACTGAGTGGTTCGGCATGCATAGCTGCTTGGACGGTACATGTGGGACCCAGTAATTGTCCGGTGCGCGCCCAGACTGCGCACAATGCCAGGAGGTATTCGGCTTCTTGCGCTTCGTTCTTGGAGCACGCCAACTTGTCATATACTTCGTTCAGAAACTCCGCAATGCCTGCAGGCCAGGTATGGTCGTAGAGGGCGACACGGGTAACGCACGGCTCGATAAGGAGATTCTCATGCAACTGTAGAGTGCTCAAACGATCATCGGCAGCAGTGCTTAGCAAGCCAGCTTGATCTCGTGGGATTGGGGTGTTTGGGTGCCAGATGATGGTTCCGTCAGTCTCGGTGAGCACCAGATTTCCGGCGTGCGTGAAAACAGTTATTCGATGCCCCACGTGAGCGAAATCGTCTGGCTTTTCTGGGTCGTTGTGATTAACCACGCGCAAGCAGAGCGGGGTTTTGCGTATCGAACCGGTGAGCGTAGTGAATATTCCGGTAACTTGGGTGTCGTCATCAAAGCTCCATGGGGTAAAACCGCCGGTAATCCTTCCGATGATATCGAGCGTTGAGAATAGAAAGTGAATGCTACATTCGGCGTCTATGTGGATGATTTTGAACTGCCTGGTTAGTGTTGTTGCGATTTCCAAGTACCGGGATATGGTTGGATTCCAGCGGTAGAAGGTGTTGAGCTTGAACTGCACGTTATTTTTCGCTGCCATCCGGTAGCAATCTACAGAGTCTTTCTTGTGGATCGGGTGCTCCATCACTACATGCTTGCCACGGCTTAAAAACTCTAGGGCGAGCTGCGTGCCGGAACCGCCAACGACGCTAGATCTGACCACCACACAGGCAAGATCAAAAGCGGGGAGATCTTCGATCTTGGTACACAGAGGTACGCCTAGCTGCTCTGCCAGCCGGCGCGACTGTTCGCTGCCCTGAGATAGGATTGCTACCAGCGAAAATTTATCCGCAAGCTTTTTTATCCCGTTGATGTATATACGGCCAAATGTTGTGCCGCATACGACGACGCGTACAGTGTTCATGCGACGGCCCTTTCTAGGTTCTGAGCCGAAATACCGGGGTTTTTAAATGAAGCCTGCATCGTCGTCATCACTCCATTGAGGTGCGTCGGTAGTTGCTGTAGGGCCGACGATTTTAATGTCGACGCTGTAAGAGGCCAGTGACGAGAGGACAGTTTGAGGGGCCGGCAGCTCATAGCCCCATTTCGGCCCGGTTAGTAGTTCGTCGCGGATAACGCTTTTTGTCGCTTCCGCAACAAAAAGAGCGGTGATGAAGGTGGAGTCCGGTGCGTGGACACTGCCTGAGACGCGAACAGGGCGGCCCCGTAGGGTGCCGTGGACAGTGGCTTGGATGGCAAACCAGTGGTTCTTTCCGGCATCGAGTTTGGTCTTCGCTGCAGCTATGTCTGCGCACAAATTCATGAGCGTGGTTGGGTCTGATATGTCGGTTTGTGAGAGCGCACGTAAAAGTAACTGCTGGGTGTCCCGGTCCGGTATGGCCGTGACCCCTATGAGGCGCGGAATAGAGAAATCTTGGGCCACCTTGCGTAGCTCGTTGGTGACGAACGGGCTTGCTATGAGTCCGTCATCGCTTGGGAAAGGTTCCAGATCTTCAGCGTGGATGCTCCCAGGTTGGTAAGCCACGAGGTCGCCGTCGACAATCATCTTCCCAGGATGTCCGTAGGAGTTGTGGGTACTTAGCACCACATCGACCAGACCCGACAGCCCGCCCCGGTCGCGTCCACCAGTGCAGAGAGTTACCGATTGACAGTCGTCGATTAGGCCCGCCAGGTGGCGTAGTAATAGACCGCTGAGACCGGGGGTAGCGCCGGCGTTGACCACGCACGGACGGTTGGTGGGATAGTTGTCGAATGAGTTGGCTCCGAACGGGTCTATATAGCCCACTGAGTCTGGTAGTGCCGACGCTACTGAGGTCTTGAGAAGACATGACGGTCCGGCGCAGTTGACGACGACATCAAGGTCACGGGAAAATTTGTTGACAGATTCCTCGTCGTGAGCGTCAACGATAGCGGTGCGCTCATCTGATGTGTGGTGAGACCGATTCCCGCAGTTCACCATATGTCCGCTAGCGCGCAACAGTGCGGCTACTTGGCGGCCTACTTCGCCATGCGAACCGAGAACCCCCACTCTTGCCGTCTCTCCTGTGCGAACCACTCAATGTCCTTTTCTTAGCGAGCACATAACGCCAAATAGGGCCTGTTTAGGTTAGGCTACCCTGCGCGGCAATGAGTTGCAATAGATAGAGGGTAAAACGGCTCTTCTGGTCACCGTGTCATGCCAGATCTAGTAGGCCG
>NZ_KV788350.1:0-146646 GCF_001807215.1 Corynebacterium sp. HMSC05D08
AGCGTGACCACTTCATCCCGCGGAACAAGGGCGGTGACACGAACGTCGCGAATCTTGTGCCGTTGTGCCGGTTCCATAACGGACGCAAGGCCGACGGGGACTCGTATACCCGCGATGCCGAGGGCAACTACTGGTACGTCACGCCCTACGGCAAGCGCTACCTCTGCACCGTGGACTAACCCCCACAAACGACAACCCGGCCGCGGCTGGGGCGATTCGGCATGCCTTCGCGCGGTATGGGGGGAAACGACCGCGGTTAATGAAATAGGTATTCATTTATGCAGGTCGGGGGTAAAAATGCAATCTTTGCAGACTGAATGCTCTATATCACTCATCGCGTCGGATTCGTGTTAATTCACAGATTTGCGGAATTTGCAGCGGGGTAGAGCGGTACACGCGCGCGGGCGAGATTTCTAGTCTGGGTGACGTCATCGACCCGTAGTAAAGGAGTACATAATGAGTGATACATTCACCGCCGCTGTCGTCGAAGAATTCGGACCTACCCTGAATATCCGTGAGGCGGATCTTCCGGAACCGGGGCGCAACCAAGCGCTCGTGCGTAACCTTGCGTCGGGCATCTGCCACACGGACGTCCACGCCGCGGAAGGCGACTGGCCGGTTAAGCCGGAGCCACCCTTCATCCCGGGGCACGAGGGTGTGGGCGAAGTGGTCAAGCTGGGACCAGGCGAGCACACCGTCGAGGTGGGCGACATCGTGGGCAACGTCTGGCTGTGGTCCGCCTGCGGTGTGTGCGAGAAGTGCCGCACCGGCTGGGAAACGCTGTGTGACGAGGCGGAATATGGCGGCTACACCGTGGACGGCTCGTTTGGCGAGTACATGCTCGTGGACACCCGCTACTGCGCACGCATTCCGGAAGGCTCGGACCCGATCGAGGTCGCGCCGATTCTCTGCGCTGGCGTCACGGTTTACAAGGGGCTCAAGGTCTCAGAGACGCGCCCGGGCCAGTTCATGGTCATCTCCGGCATCGGTGGACTGGGCCACATCGCGGTGCAATACGCCGTCGCCATGGGCATGCGCGTCATCGCGGTGGATATCTCAGAAGAGAAGCTAGCGCTGGCGAAGAAGCACGGCGCCGAGTACACCGTCAACGCCAAGGAAGCGGACCCGGCCGAGGCCGTTACTGAGTATACCAAGGGCGGCGCCCACGGCGTGCTCGTTACGGCCGTCCACCCGCAGGCGTTCGGCCAGGCCATCGGCATGGCGCGCAAGGGCGGCACCATCGTCTTCAACGGCCTGCCGCCGGGAGAGTTCCCCGCGCCCATCTTCGACATCGTATTCAAGGGCCTCACCATCCGCGGCTCGCTCGTGGGTACACGCCAGGATCTCGAGGAGGCGCTCGACTTCTACGCCCGCGGCATGATTAAGCCGACGGTCGAGGAAGTCAAGCTCAACGAGGTCAACGAGGTCTTCGAGGGGCTTATCAAGGGCGGCATCGAAGGCCGCCGCGTCATTCGCTATTAGGGCGGAGTCCGCGCCGCACGAACGCGGCGCGGACGCATCTAGGCCGTGGCCTCGAACAGCGTGCGGCCCCACCAGTCGTCTTCGCCGGTGGTGCCCGGAGGGCAGGCGAAGATAGAGGAGGACTCGTAGCGCACGTATTCGTTCATCTTGTCCGACTTTGCCAGCTTGGACTGGATCGGGATGAAGCGTTGCTCGGGCGAGTTCACGATGGCCACGAAGAATAGGCCCGCATCGAGGTGGCCGAAGTCGTCGATTCCATCCGTGAAGTTGTACGCGCGGCGCAGCATGCGCGCGCCCTGGTTTTCCTGATGGCTCGCTAAGTGCGAGTGTGCCGTCAGCGGAATCACCGGGCCAGAAGTGCCGTGGTATTCGTCCAATGGCAGCTCGTCGAATTCGTCGCTGCGGCCCAGGGGAGCGCCGCTGCCCTTGGAGCGTCCAAAGGTCTCCTCTTGGTCGGCAAGTACCTGGCGGTCCCAGTTTTCCAGGAGCATGCGGATGCGGCGAAAGTACCGCCGTCAAACCACGAGTCGGTCCCAGAGACCCACACGTGTTCGTTGACGATGTCCTTATCTTCAGCCTTGATGTTGTTCGTACCGTCTTTGAATCCAAAGAGGTTGCGCGGCGTTTGCTGGCCGCGCGTGGTGGCAGTGGCGTGGCCGAATCCTAGCTGGGACCACTTGTATTCCACGACTCCGCTGCCAGCGCGCGCCAGGTTGCGGATGGCGTGGATAGCCACCTGCGGGTTGTCAGAGCACGCCTGGATGGCGATGTCGCCGCCACAAAGCTTGTCCACCAGCATGTCGCCGGAGAACTTCGGCAAGTCTTTGAGCTCTTTCGGACGCGCCGATGCCAGGCCAAAGCGATCGTCGAAAAGCGAAGGCCCAAACCCAATGGTGATTGTGAGGTTCGCAGGCTCCAAGTCGTAGGCCTCGCCGGTGTCCTTCGGCACCGAGTGCTGGCCCACGTCCTCAATCGTCTCATCCACTGTGGTCTCGCCGCGGGTCATGCGGCGCGCCATAGCGGTCCACTTCTTGAGCAGCTCCTCCAACTCAGAGCGCTCCTTAGTCACCACGTTAAAAGCCGCGAAGTGCATGCGGTCCTGCTGGGCCGTGGTGATGCCCGCCTGGTGCTCGCCGTCGAACTTGATGGCAGCGTCGCCAGAAGTGGTACCGGCAGAATTAGTCGCGCAACCAGCCACAAGCGTGGTGGCGCCCAAAGCGGATGCGCCCGTCAGAAATGCGCGGCGGCTGAATGCGAATGACATTATTTAGCCACAACTTCCTGGACGGTGGAGACCTTCTCAGTCAGGACATCGAGGGCGTCGGAAAGCTCCTTGTACTTGTCCAGCAGAGTCTGCACCTTCTCGAAGCGCTCATTGATGTCGGTCAGCAGCTGTGGATCGCGCTCATTGAGAGCCTTCTCCAGGGAGGCGATGGCTGCTTTCGAGCCGTCCAGGTTGGCCTGGAAGTCATAGAGGTCGGTGTGGGAGAAGATGTCTTCTTCACCGGTGATCTTCGAGGTTGCAATCTCGTCCAACAGGCCCTGGGCGCCGGAGGCAATCTGAACCGGAGTCAGAGTGTAATCGTCGGCTGCGACGCCGTCGACAAGCTCAGCGATGTCCTTCTTGAGCTGGGCGGCATCCTTCTTGGTCTCGTCGGTGATCTTCCTGTTCACCCACAGATCCTTCTCAATCTTGTGGAAGCCGGTCCAGGTGTCGCCCTCTTCGATGTCGGCCTCGCGCAGGTCGATGCGCGGGTCGAGGTCATCTGGGAAGGACTCCGCCACGGGCTCGATGGCGGCAACGAACTCGTCTACCTGGCCCTACAAGTTATTGGTTTGGGAGCGGACGTAGGAGATGTAACCGTCAACAGCCTGGGTCAGAACCTCATCCTTGGTGGCGGCAACTGCCTCGCCGGTGACGTTGAGCTTCTGGGAAATGCCGTCGCCCACCATGCCTGGGTTACAGGTCAGGGTGTACTCGCCCGGATCGGTGATCTGCACAACCAGCTTGCGGGTAGCACCCGAGCTGATGTTCTCGACCTCACCAACCACGCGGCCGCCAGAGGTGTAGACGTAAAACTCAGTGGTCTTCTTGCTGTTGTTCGTCACGTCGAACGTGGAGGTACCAGTGGTGGCCTCGGTTCCGGAGACCTCACAGGACTCGTCGGAGGCGGTGACCGTGAAGTTGGTGGACTCTGCCTCGTCGACCTTGTTCGCACACGCGGAAAGGCTCAGTACGGCAGCGGTGCCGGCGACGGCAGCGAGGATGCGCTTCATTGGGTTTGTTCTCCTTGGTTTAAAAAGTTGTGAGGCGAAGAGTTAGAAAAGTTGTTAGTGCGCCATGCTTTGCGTGTCTGCTTGCTGCTCCTGCTTAGCTGGCTTTGGCGCTGGGGCAGGGCGGAGGAAGAGATACATGGCGACGACGAGATAGACCGCCCATGCGATCATGGACAGCAAGGTCGGCGCCGGCACGAGGTTGAAGATTCCTTCGATGAAGGTCGCAAGTGCAGTGCCAGGCGCAATGACGTTAGAGATGTCGAAGGCGAGTGTGTGCAGGCCCGGCAGCAGGCCAGCTTCCTGCAAGTCCGTGATGCCATAGCGCAGGATGCCCGCAGCCACGACGACCAGCAAGATGCCGGTGACTTTAAAGAAGGTGCCGAGGTTGATGCGCACTGCGCCGTAGTACATCGCTACGGCTACGGCTACGGCGATGAGGATGCCTAGGGAAAGGCCGAGCGCCGGCGTCATGGTGGAGCCGTAGGCAAAGGTATCGAACACCAGCAGCGCTGTCTCGATGCCCTCGCGGACCACGGCCATGAATGCCAGGACGAAGACGGAACCCGCGCCCACTGTGATGGCCGCCTCCAGCTTTCCCTCGAGTTCTGCCTTCATGTTCTTCGAAGCACCGCGCATCCACAGCAGCATGTAGGTGACCAACGCCACTGGCGACGCCGACCCACACCCACCGCATCAGGTCCTTGCGGCCGGACTTGGCTAGGTAGGCGGCGAGGATCATAACGACCATGGCTGCTTCAAGGCCTTCGCGCAGGCCGATGAGCAAGTTAGCAAAAAGCAGCAATTTCTTTCAGGGCAGTGACGAAGGGACGGTGTTCCGCCACTTGAACTATCTAACCAAGGTAAGGCTAACTTGAAATTTATTTGGCGTGATTTGGCGCAAAAAGAAAAGAGGCAACTCACACGTCGTGTGGCTACCCCTTTTAGGAGTTAAGAAGCTTAGAGTGCCAGACTGCCGGTGCTCAGACCCCAAATCGCAGCGATCGCGCCGATGAAGACGATGGCCACGACGCACCATTCAAATGCGTTGAAGACGCGCTCCTTCTTATACAGGCGCGTTCCCACGTAAGGGATAAGACCTGGAATAACGGCGAGCACACCGAGCAAGACATAAACCAGGTCGGCGGCGTAGATAAGCCACAGCGAGTAAACGAATGCGATGGCGCCGATGACGATATGACGGCGGTTTTCCCGCTTCGAGATTTCCGGGCCCGAAAGATCGAACTTCACACCTGCGTGCGGGTGTGAAAGGCCCTTGCCGCGGATACCCAGTAAAAGCAGGTAGAGCGAGGTGAAGATATAAGGCAGCAGGTACATGATGGTGGCCAGCTGCACCATGGCGTTATATGAGGTCTCATTCAGGAAGAACACGATGATGAAGACCTGAATAACAGAGGTGGAGATAAGCTGCGCTACCCATGGGGCGCCGGCCACGTTGATGGTGCCGATCTTGCGAGGCAGCAGGCCGTCGATAGCCATCATTACGATGGGCTCAGCACACAGCATCTGCCAAGACACGTAAGCGCCCAGCACAGAAAGGCAGAGGCCGATGGAGATAAAAGCCGCGCCCCATGGGCCGACGACAGCTTCTAGCACGGAAGCCATGGAGTTATCCGGCAATGCTGCCAGTTCAGCTTGGGAGAGCACGCCGAATGACAAGGTGGAGACCGAAACCAAAAGTGCCAGCACGGAGAAGAAACCGATGACGGTGGCACGGCCGACGTCGTTGCGGGAGCGGGCCTGCTTGGAGTAGACGGAGGCACCCTCCACACCGATGAATACCCACACGGTATAGAGCATGATGCCCTGAATCTGCTCAAAGACGGTTGAGCCGGAGTCCTCGCCCCAGAAATCAAAGGTGAACTTATCCCAGCTAAAGCCGAGGAAAGCAATGAAGACCATGAAGGCCAGAATCGGCACTATCTTGGCAATCGAGGTCACCATGTTCATCACAGCGGCCTGCTTAATGCCGCGCGCCAAAACTGCAAAAATGGCCCAAGACATTACTGACACTGCGATGGCGGAGGCCCAGCGATGATCGGCGTCGAAAAGCGGCACATAGTGGCCCACGGTGTTAAAGAAGAGTGTGGCATACCCCACCTGTGCGATTACGGAGCCAATCCAGTAGCCCCAGCCTGCGGTAAAGCCGATGAAATCACCTAGGCCCGCGCGGGCGTAGGAGTACACGCCGGAGTCGAGGTGCGGCTTGCGGTGCGCCAAGTACTGGAACACGAACGCGACAGAGAGCATGCCCACGCCGGCGATGAGCCAACCGATGAGCATTGCGCCGGGACCTGCAACCGAGGCGATGTTTTGAGGGAGCGAGAATATTCCACTGCCCACGGTGGAGCCGATAATCAAGGCGACGAGAGTCCACAGAGTCACCGTGTGATTGCGCGATGACTCGGCGTTCGCCAGGGAGGAAGTAGTGGAGGTCATTCGACTAAAATACCCCGCAAAAGCCACGGAGCGAAGTCAGCATTTAAAACCTGATTACTAAACTGCCCTATACTTTGTGGCCATGACTGTTCTGCTGCTCGATGAACGCTGGCCCACGATGATTCCGATGGAGGCCCAGGGCTTGCTCTTGGGTCCAGTTTCATTTACGGGTGAAGTTCCAGTGCGTGTGCGATGGAACTTCAGCGATCTCCTTTCGGGAGAGGATCCAACCGGGCTCGGGCTGCTCGTTTCTACCGACGCGCACGACGAAGAGGTAGAAGCGCGCCTGGCGGCAGGCGAAAAACTGATTGAGGCACCCTCGCGCCAGGATCCGATGCTCCAAGCCCGCGAAGCGATGATGCAAGCGGTGCGGATAGGGCAATGGGAGCGGGCGCAGACTCATGAAAGCCTTTTGCCGTACTTGGCGGAAGAATCTCAAGAGTTTGCGGAGGCGGTCCGGGAACGCGCGGGGGATGAAGAATTGTGCAAGGAGCTTGGCGACGTCCTCCTGCAAGTTCTCTTCCATGCCGAGCTCGCCTCGCGGCGAGGCGCGTTTACGCTTGACGACGTCGCGGCTTCCTTCGTGACCAAACTTCGCTCGCGCGCACCGTATCTTTTTGATGGAACCCGCGAGCTAGTCGACGTCGAAAAGCAAGAGCTCCTGTGGGCAGAAGGAAAGGCCCGCGAGAAGTCGCAAGCCTTGGGTTTAGACTCCGGAAATTTGGAATCGGAGTCTTAAAGCTTCGGCAGGTTCAGGGTGGAGGAGAGCATTGGCAGGTAGTCCGAAATCTGGGATGACAGGCCGGTGCCGCCGGTGAGCGGGGTGTCCTGCTTGACGATGCCGCAAGCCAGTGCGCGGTCGGCGGTCAGGCCGGAGTACTTGATGGCTGCGATAGTCAGCGGGGAGATCTGAGCCTTCCGCTCGCCACCGAGATTCTGCAGGTTGTGTGCGAGTTGATTGCGGGTGGTGTTTTCATCGAGCAAAACGCCCGGGGTGTTCTGATCAATTAGTGTCAGGGCGGTGCGGACGGTGCCGCAGTCGGCTCCGGAGATGAGCTGCGCTGCGAGGCTGTTGATGTCGCCCCGCAGGTTCTGGGCCTGTGCAGCAGCCGGAGTGGCGGTGCCAAGGGCGATGGTGGCCAGGGCTGCGGCGGCGATTCGGCGGATGTTCATGTGACTCCTTCGGGAGGGGAAATGCGGGGTTGAGTAAGAGGAGGGTTAGGTCAAAAGTCCAGACTTAACAGGGTTACTGTAGCGCAAAATGTTACGGGTGTGAATATAACGACATAATTTTTACTAGTTTGCTGGATTTCTTCTGGGAGGATGCTCTCTGTCGAAGTGTCAGGTGGGGCAGGGATGTGTTGCCCGTTAAGATTGCTACCCATGACTAAGCGGCTGCGGAAACTCGGGGGCTGCGGCCTAGCCGCAGTCCTCGCTGTGGTCGTTATCGTTTCCCTTGTGGGCTGGGTTCTCTCCGCATTGGGCAAGCCAGCGACCTTGAAACAGCTGCAACCCGTGCCAGATGCCATGCCACCGTTGGCGGGAATGGCGGTTCCCGATATCGACGTGCACGCTGAGGGGCGTACAGCCGACAAACTAACGTATTGGTCCTCCCAACTGGAAGCTGAAACCGGTATCTCCGGTCAAGCGTTGCGGGCCTATGGAAATGCAGAGCTTATTGCTCGTGACGCATGGCCAGAATGCAATCTTCACTGGACGACCCTTGCGGGGCTGGGATGGGTGGAGACCCGCCACGGCACATACAACGGAAACTGGTTCCGTCCGTCGAAGTTGGATGAGAATGGCTATCCCGATCCGCCGATTATTGGCATTGCGTTGGATGGAATGAATGGGACGGCCCATACGCCGGATACCGATGGTGGGCATTTTGATGGCGATGCCGAGTTTGATCGCGCAGTTGGCCCGCTCCAATTCATCCCTTCCTCGTGGGAACATGTCGGCCGTGACGCAAACGGGGATGGTGTAGCCGATCCCAACCAAATCGACGATGCAGCACTCGGTGCGGCGGCACTCTTATGCTTTGGTGGAAGAAATTTGTCGGTTCCTGAAGATTGGCGTGCAGGCGTACTTAATTACAACCAGTCGGAGGACTACCTGCGACGCGTGGCTGCTGCAGCCAATGCTTATTCGATTCCGCAGCCCGCTGCTTCGTAGAAAAAATCACGTTTTAGCTCACTATGTGACTTTCTGTCCGACACGTTCCGAAGTTTTCTGGAACAATTGGCGGCAGGTGATTTGGGGCAAGAAACCCAAAGCACATATCTAAACCAATTTGGCTCAATAGGAGTGAAAGCAGCATGGCTGACATCATCCACGTATTTGCTCGAGAGATTCTTGATTCCCGCGGTAACCCGACCGTCGAGGCAGAGGTTTTCCTTGATGACGGTGCACACGGCGTAGCCGGCGTCCCGTCTGGTGCTTCCACAGGTGTTCACGAGGCACACGAGCTTCGTGACGGTGGCGAGCGCTACCTGGGCAAGGGCGTTCTCAAGGCTGTTGAGAACGTCAACGAAGAGATCGCTGACGAGATTGCTGGCTTCGAGGCCGACGACCAGCGCCTCATCGACCAGGCCCTCATTGCCCTCGACGGCACCGAGAACAAGTCTCGCCTCGGCGCAAACGCCATCCTGGGTGTTTCCATCGCTGCTGCTAAGGCTGCTGCTGAGTCCGCAGCCCTACCGCTGTACCGTTATATCGGCGGCCCGAACGCCCACGTTCTTCCAGTTCCAATGATGAACATTGTTAACGGTGGCGCACACGCTGACTCTGGCGTTGACGTTCAGGAGTTCATGATTGCTCCAATCGGTGCTGAGTCCTTCGCAGAAGCACTGCGCATGGGCGCTGAGGTTTACCACTCCCTGAAGTCCGTCATTAAGGAAAAGGGACTGTCCACCGGTCTCGGTGACGAGGGCGGCTTCGCACCAGAAGCTGAGTCCACCAAGGCTGCTCTGGACCTTATCGTTGAGGCAATCAAGAAAGCTGGCTTCGAGCCAGGCAAGGACATTGCCCTGGCACTCGACGTTGCTTCCTCTGAGTTCTTCAAGGACGGCAAGTACCACTTCGAGGGCGGCGAGCACACCGCTGAGGAGATGGCCAAGGTTTACGAGGAGCTCATCAACGAGTACCCAATCGTCTCCATCGAGGATCCGTTGCAGGAGGATGACTGGGAGGGCTACACCAAGCTCACCGCAACCATTGGTGACAAGGTCCAGATCGTTGGCGACGACTTCTTCGTCACCAACCCAGCCCGTCTGGCTGAGGGCATCGAGAAGAAGGCTGCTAACGCTTTGCTCGTGAAGGTTAACCAGATCGGTACCCTGACTGAGACCTTCGACGCTGTCGAGTTGGCTCACCGCAACGGCTACCGCACCATGATGTCTCACCGCTCCGGTGAGACCGAGGACACCACCATCGCTGACCTTGCAGTGGCACTGAACTGTGGCCAGATCAAGACTGGTGCACCGGCTCGTTCCGAGCGCGTTGCTAAGTACAACCAGCTGCTGCGCATCGAGCAGGAGCTCGGCGAGGGCGCTGTCTACGCAGGCCGCTCCGCATTCCCTCGCTTTCAGGGCTAATTCTTCGGGGCTAGCGCCCCAGAGTTAATCGCCTTTGAGCGTTAACGACTCTGCCGTCCGCAGGTAATTCCTCCCATTCAAGGAGGGACCGCCGCGGGCGGCGCTTCTTTTTGTGAGAATTTACTCCAATCACACGCGCGTCATCCGTTTCAAACAGCGCTCGTCGCTAGGATAGGAACCCTATGGCACGCCAGAATCACACTTCCAAGAAATCCCGGACCACTGTTCCAGTGGTTTCGCGTGCCACTAGACAGCGAGAAGCCGCGGCTAAAGCGAAAGCCAAGGGGGCGTCGCAACGCATTAAGTCAATGGGCCGCATGGATATTGTTGGCTTTGCCGTAATTCTCGTGGTTGTGCTAATCGTGCTGCTCACCATCGCGGTGCCATTGCGCAACTATTATCACGTGCGTTCTGAAACAGCCCGGCTCGAGCGAGCCATTGCCGCAAAGCAAGCGGAAAAGGAAGAGCTGCTGGAAGAGATTGATAAGTACCGCTCCGAGGACTACTTGCAGCAGGAAGCGCGTCGCCGTTTTGGCGTTATTGCGGAGGGCGAGACCGCATACCGCATCATGGATAACCGGATGAATCACAACAATACGGTGACTACCGACAGGCTGAGCGATGTAGATTCTCGTCCGTGGTATGAAATTCTTTGGGGGTCTATCTCTGAAGATGAAGACACAAGCGTGACGGGGTCGACAAACACCGATCCAGGACACCTGCCGACGGTTGCGCCGTCGTCTGGCCCGGAGGCAGTGCCGGGACAGGAAGTTCCTGCTGGCGACGGTGACCCTGCAGTTCCAGGAGCTCCCGCAGCACCGGCAGAGCCTGCAGCGCAGTAGCGCTTTGTAGTCTAGAACCGTGCAGTTTTGTGGTCGCAGTGAATCCTAAGCGTCTTAGAGTTGCACTGGCATGAGACAATAACGGTCATGACCGTCAACGATGCAGATCTCGAAATTGTTAAAGAGCAACTTGGCCGCGCTCCGCGTGGTGTGCTCGACATTGCTTATCGCACACCGGACAACCAGCCGGCCGTGGTGAAGACTTCCCCAAAGCTACCTGACGGCACGCCATTTCCTACCCTCTACTACTTGACTGACCCGCGCCTGACTGCGGAGGCTTCGCGCCTCGAGGTAGCTCACGTTATGAAGTGGATGGAAGCTCGATTGGCAGAGGATAAAGAACTAGCTGAAGACTACAAGCGTGCGCACGAGTATTTCCTCGCCAAGCGCAACGAAATCGAGGACCTAGGAACCACCTTTTCCGGCGGTGGCATGCCTGATCGCGTGAAGTGTCTCCACGTGCTTATCGCGTATGCCCTCGCTGAGGGGCCACAGCACTTCCGTTTGGGCACGGAGGCAGTTGCATTGGCAGCAGACCACGGCCGACTGCGTGGCACTGCTATTCCGCAAGAATGGCCCACCACCGAGGATCTCGGTATCGACTTGAGCCAGTTCGATTTCTCGAACGCCGAGTAGCACACGCGTAATAAGAACCCCGTTGCTGCCAACGCACACTTAATTTTTGAAGGGAAAGAGTTTCAATGACTCGCGTCGCCGCCGTTGATTGCGGAACCAACTCAATTCGACTCCTCATCTGTGAGGTTCAGGAAGACGGAAAGATTCGTGACATCGTACGCACGATGGAAATCGTCCGCTTAGGTCAGGGAGTTGACGCAACAGGGGAGTTCGCTGCTGAAGCTCTGGAGCGTACTCGCGTGGCGCTCGAAGGCTACGTCCAGCAGATGAAGTTCGAGAATGTCAAACGTGTGCGCATGGTGGCTACATCCGCTACGCGAGATGTAAAGAACCAGCGTGAATTCTTCGACATGGCGGCGCAGCTGCTTGGCCAAATCCAACAAGGGGCACAGGCTGAGGTCATCACCGGCGAAGAAGAGGCTTTGTTGTCTTTCAAGGGAGCGGTCACTGACTTGGCGTCACACAAGGGACCATTCTGCGTCATCGATCTCGGCGGCGGTTCTACCGAGTTCGTGGTGGGAACAGCAGAAGGTGAGATCCTGGGTGCGCACTCGGCACAGATGGGTTGTGTCCGTTTGACTGAGCGCATCATGAGGACGGATCCGCCGACGGAGGCAGAGATTGAGATCGCTGCTGACTACGTGGAACAGCGTATGCAGGAAGTAGAGAAGATCGTTCCGATTTCGGACGCACAGACCTTTGTGGGCTGTGCTGGTACCTTCACCACTCTGTCAGCCTTGGCACAGGGCTTAGAGCGCTACGACGCCGATGCTATCCATGGTTCTGAGCTGCGTTTTGATGCGCTTCGTGTGCTGACGCGTCAATTGATGGGCGTGCCTTCCGACGTCCGCGCGCTTAACCCAGTCATTCATCCTGGTCGTGCCGACGTTATTGGTGGCGGATCGGTGGCTGTTGAGGGAATTATCCGAATGATTGAACGTAACAGTGATGCAAAGTCCTTCTTCATTAGTGAGAAGGACATCCTCGATGGGATCGTTGTCGGTATTGCGGCTGACCTGTAAGTATCGCAAACGCCATCCCTCTCGGGTACCCCACTGTCGGCGTGTGCATGTGGGGTGCCTTAAAATAGGAGCACACCTTAAAGCCCCTATAGCCCAATCGGCAGAGGCAGTTGACTTAAAATCAATTCAGTGTGGGTTCGAGTCCCACTGGGGGCACCAAATTTGTAGGTCATGGACTTTTGTCCATGACCTTTTGCTCTGCAGAACCAGTTTGCATTTGTGCGCTAAACCTGTCATTTCGTGAATTGGGTGAGGTGGGACGTCGGAAAGCGCGTGCGCAATGAACCCCAAGCGTAACGATAAGTGAAACCCGGGATTTCGATTCCCCGAGGCACTGCAAAATAGTTCAAAGTAAAACCGTACGGCTGGGAACTTTTGAAGTATTGCACGCGTTGAACTTAGTGGAATCTTAAATGAAACCGCTTGGCCCAAATGGTGCGTGATTACTGTTAGGCTGGGCGTTCGCTAACCCTAGTGACTAAACCTGTGAAAGGAATCGGTACCTCAATGCGTTCAAGCAACCCGGTAATGAACTCTTTGACGAAGAGTCAAGGAACTTCTACCAACCCGTTCGGTAACAACAACCCTTACGATGCTGGCCAGAATGTAAACTCATTTGGCCAGCAGGGATATGGACAATCAGCCGGTCAGACTTCTGAGCGACCAATGACTGTCGACGACGTTGTTACTAAGACCGGCATTACGCTCGCGGTGTTGATCGTCTTTGCAGTTGCCAACTTCTTCATCGGCACTCAGGTCAACTATGGTGCGGCAATCTTGTTGACTGTAGTTGGTGGCTTGGGCAGCTTCATCGTCACGCTAATTGCTGCGTTTAGTAAGAAGTTCGGCTCTGCGCCGCTGACGCTTACCTACGCTGTACTCGATGGCTTCTTTGTTGGTGGCTTCTCGCTTCTTTTTGCTGGCGTTAACGTTGCTGGTTCTGACGGTATGGCACTTATCGGCCAAGCAATCATGGGTACCGTTGGCGTATTCATCGGCATGCTTGTCATCTACAAGACTGGTGCTGTGAAGGTCACCCCGAAGTTCAACAAGATCATGTTCGGTCTCATCGCTGGTGTGGCGGTTCTGGCTCTGGGTAACTTCATCGGTGCGATCTTCTTCGGGTTCAGCCCACTGCGCGATGGCGGCGCGATTGCCATCATCTTCTCTTTGGTCTGCATCGTGCTTGCTGCGATGTCCTTCCTTACGGACTTCGACCACGCTGACCGTCTCATCCGACTTGGTGCTCCGTCCAAGACTGCGTGGGGCGTTGCACTCGGCCTGACTGTCACCTTGGTCTGGCTCTACACTGAGATTCTGCGCCTGCTGTCCTATTTCCAAGACCGCTAACGGTGTTCTGAATAAAATAGCTTTTCTTAGACCCCAGCTTCCAAGGCGAGCCCTTGGCGGCTGGGGTTTCTTATATGAGCGGTAGGGCATAAGTCTGCTAAGTAACATTCTTGTAATTCGGGTGTAGAAATGGGGGAATTAATAAATGGTTGAGAGTTCATGGTTCTTCCAACTCTTTTACAGCCTTTTCATATGGTTTGAGCAGGAAATTTTTCCCATTTCGAGGTTTAGGCAAGGCATCTTTATGTCGTAGAAGACTCCCCGAATTTGACCCAATTCACATCTTGGCGCGACAGACCGCGCAGATTCGTGCATCCTATTTGCGGGAGGCAGCAAGCGGCTAGCAGCTACAACAGCGGCCTTCCGGCTCGTCATTGAAGTCTGATGAAGGGTAATCATGAAGCAGCAGGGGATTGTCGTAGCGCTGATTGTCAGCATGGGGGTGCTGACGGGCTGCGCTATAGGACTTGCTCCATGGAGCGCGAAAGAAAACCAGCCAGATACCGTAAAGGAGGCGGGGGACACTTTCGGCACAAGTATGGACAAGGCGGCAGAAAACGCCGACAATCCGGGGGACGCTGTGGAAGCTACCGGGGATGGGGGATTCATCGATTCCAATGGCACGAGCGACAGCGGTGATGCTGGTGCGGATTCCAGCATCACCGCAAAGGGGGAGGGGAACGGCGTTCTGCCGCCATTCGGCAGCTTCGACCGTACAGACCCAGATTTCGACCTATTTGATCCTTGTACAGAAATTCCAGAGGAGAAGTTAAAGGAGGCTGGACTCGAAGGTAACGGCGAGCACCGCCTCATCTTCTCCGACATGAGCACCTGTAGCTTTTTCGGACAAAGCTCGTCTGGAAATCCGGCAATGGTTTCAATCGCTTCAAGCACGAAATCTTACACTGACATTGAAATTCCGTTAGGAAAGCGAGAGATATATCGGGGGATTGAATTACCAGTAGTAGCTTTTGAAGACGAATTCGAGGGCGACTTGATTTGCACTGTGAACATCAACACTGTGCGAGGGATGGTTAGTGTGGGCTTTGGCAATACCAAATTGCAAGAAGATAATCGGGAAAATTGTAGACAAGCAGAATTAGTACTTAAAAAGCTTATCGATTAGCTCAGAATCAGGGGGACCAGTGCGTATTTCGATTGAAAACATGATGTCGACTCAATTCCAAATCAGTAAGTTGTCACGCCAAATGCAACAGATTGCGGCAAAAGCGACTTCGCCAATTGATGGAAGCTTCTCCAGCGTCAATGGAGTAGGTGATGTGGGGGCGATTCATCAGCGAGTGATTGCTACAGATCCTGGCTCCGCCAGCAATTCGCTTCGCAGCTTCAACGAACAAATTCAGTGGTTGGCTAAGACCCTTATGGCTGAAGCTCACGGCTTTGAATCACAAGACGCAGTTAACAGCCGAGGTCTGGACATCGCTGACGCGGGAGGTTCTGTAGCGGGTGAGGCGATGCCGGTGATGAATCAGCCGGATCCGGGGTACAGTCCATTCGGTTTTGTGATGCCGGTGGTCAACGTCGGGCCTGACTTGTTGGGGCTGGCGATGGACTTGTTGAATACCAAGATCTGGAGTGTCTCAGAAACCAATTCACGGTGGAAGAGCCTCGCCGACGAGGTCACGGCAATTGTTGATGGATTGAATGAGGCGGCTTCTTCGCTGGAATCCGAAAATGATAGTGAAGCAACCGCGCGGGCAGCACAAAAGATCCGATCTGTGGCGGAATCAGGTAATCATTTCATCGCTAATGCTGAGGTGATGAGCCAGAAGCTTTTCGGCTTCCAAGCCAACCTGATGGCGTCGCAGCCCAAAGCAATGTCCTTGGCCATGTCCGCGATGGCGATTCCTGATCCAGCAGCACGCAAGGCCGCCGAGCAGGCAGGCCTGGCGTTTATGCAAAACGCACTCCAAACCCAAGTGGTCGCCGCGATGCCTTTCCAACATGCGCTAATGACAACCATGCCACCGTCAGGCGGCGGCGATGTAAGCAGCCAATTTGGTGGCGTAAATGGCAATGGCCAACGTTTCGACACCAACACGGTCGTATGGCCGCGAAGGATTGCAGAAGCAATCGCTAGCGGGAAATTGGGCCCTGGCTCTTTTGGAATCGTCGATGGTCAGGTCGAAGGGATGGAAGGCCTTGGGATGACAGATTCTGAGATCCAAAAGTTTAACCAAGACCTGCTCAACGGTGGCAGGGCGTCGCTAGCGCAGCTTGGTGCGCCGATCTCTGCAGCAGACCTTGTCACTAGTGGTGCCAATGCCAGCCCATCGGTAGGCGCGCCGACAGGCCACACCACGGCTGGTTTGGGTGGGGTTGGCTCCATCCCGCAGAGTACTGGCGCCAACCAACACATCAATCCAGCGACGCTTGCAGCCAATAGCGGTGTGGGGCTAACACCAGCGAATTCACATGTGGGAGTTCCCGCCATGATTGGCGCACCAGCAAGCAAGAGCTACGGTTCTGGTAAGCATGCCCTGGGGCTAAGCAACACGGGTGCGCTAAATCAAGGCAATGGAGCCGGTGTACCTGGGGCATTTAGCACCGGAAGCGGAGCGGGCGGAGGTGCACTTGCCGGTTCGGCGGGCACGGCGGGCGCTCGTGGTGGATCGCTCAGCACAGGAAGCATCGGCAATGGTTCGCACATGGGAGGTGGCACCAACACAACCCTGACTGCGGCACGTGGGGGAGCCGCTGCTCGTGGCACTATGGGGCGCGGGATGATGCCCATGATGGCCGGGATGGGGCGTGGTGGTGGCGAAGATCGACGTATCAAGTCAGTCACCAGCAAAGTCGAAAGCGACCCAAATCGACGGGATCTATTAGGGGAGCCGCCAGCCGCACTGCCCGGCGTCATCGGAGCATGGGCACGTGAAGAAGGATAGAACCGACTCGGACTAAAAAGAATGGCGCCCATGCACAGTGCATGGGCGCCATTTCTTAGTTTTACAGAGCCGGTACTACCTGAGTCTCAACCACGACGTTCGGGTTAGCAGCAGCAGACTCGGAAGCAGCCGGATTGTTTGCCGCGGTGCTTTCGGATGCCTCGCTCGAAGACGTGGACTCAGCAGGCTTCGGAGCCTTGCCAGTGTAGGTGGAAGCGTTGTCGATCTTCTCGCTGGTGGAATCCTGCTCGTTCGGTGGGTGGCAAGCTGCCAGAGACAGACCTGCAGCGAATACCAAACCGGCAGTTGCGAAGCGGGAGAACTTCTTCATGGGTGCTCTTTCTCCAGAATGAGTTGAAACTAAGAATATGAAATTAGGCCTGGCGCGGAGTTGCGGCCTTAGCTGAATCATACGGCGCTGCGGATTCCACCGTGACCGAAATGGTCTTGCCATTTGGTGCGGTGTACTCGCGGGTCTCACCTTCATGCGCTCCGATCAGGGCGGCACCCAGCGGGGACTGCTCAGAGTAGGTCTCAAGATCCTTGTTGTCAGAAGCAGCAGCGCGGGTACCGATGAGGAAGGTTTCCTTATCGTCCTTGTCACCGTTGTAGTAAACGTGAACCACGGAACCGATGGCGGCAACACCCTCCTGGATAGCGGTGCGCTCAGTGGTGGCGTTTGCCAGAACCTCAGAGATCTGCTTAATGCGGGCCTCTTCCTGGTCCTGCATCTCGCGGGCTGCGTCGTAGCCAGCGTTCTCCTTAAGGTCGCCTTCTTCGCGTCGCTCGTTGATTTCCGCAGCGACTACCGGGCGGTGGTCAATAAGCGCTTGCAGCTCTGCTTCAAGCTTGGCCTTGGTTTCCGGGGTGATGTACTGCTTCTGCTGCTCAGCCATAGTGCAACCTTCCGTAAAGCGGGGAGAATCTAAAATATTGTGGGCCTTATACAATTGCGGGCCCACCTAATGGAAAAGGTCAGCTCCCACCGTGCAAACTCGCAGGAGGTGCGACCTATCCTAAGCGCTACAAATCCTAGCACACGCGGGTGATTATCACGGCGTCGCCTAGCGCAACAGTTCGGGAAGCTGTTGTGGGATAGAACCGTTATGAGTCAGCTTTGCTGCTGTGCTGAGCAGATGAGCCGGTTTAGCTAGTGGACTGCTCCACATAGTCCGGGTTATTCATGTTGAGATAGCTCGGCACGTTGCCCGAACAACCGTAAACGCCGCCGGCTACCGCGCGGTGGTTAGTGGGGACGTCGACAGCAATGCGTTGCACCTCAGCGCCGCCGGCAGGAACAGCAAATTCGCGGCGGCCCACCTCAGCCTTGGAGTAATCGTAAGCCTGGACAATGCAGTACGCGTCCTCATCGATGTGGTTGCGGGTGACGTCAGCCCAGACACGGATGGAGTCGTCGGACAGCACCTCGTGTGTGACGTAGGAGATGCTGGCGTTGACCTCCTCGCGCTTTTGGAAGTACTGGACACCATAAACAATCGCGGCGATGAACATTGCCGCGAAAACGAGCACAATGGCCTTATTAGTAAAACTTGAGGTCTTAGTCGCAGAGTTGTCTGCCGAGGGGCGGGCACCGTAGCGAGCGCCTGAACGAGGGGTACCGGCGGAAGTCATAGTCAATAGTCTATCCAACACTCAAGATTTTCAAACTATCCACTACACTGGACCCCTGTTCCTATACCAGTGCTAGAGGAGATGAACCCACTGTGAGCGACAAGCGCCTGCTAGCCATCCACGCGCACCCCGATGATGAATCCTCCAAGGGTGCCGCCACTACAGCTAAGTATGCAGCCGAGGGCGCGGAAGTGCTCGTGCTTACCTGCACCGGCGGCGAGCGCGGCGACGTTATTAATCCCGCCATGGATAAGCCAGGCGTTAAAGAAAATATGGGAGCCATCCGCCACGAAGAGATGGCACAAGCCGCGAAGGCTCTCGGCGTTAAGCACCAGTGGCTCGGCCATGTTGACTCTGGTCTCCCCGGTGGTGATCCATTCGATCCGGAACTTAAGAGCTTGCTGCCTAAGGGCTGCTTTGCTCTCATCCCAGACGATGAAGTGGCGCAAGAGCTAGTGAAGACGATTCGCGAGTTCCGCCCCCAGGTCATCATCACCTACGACGAGATTGGCGGCTACCCGCACCCAGATCACCTCATGGTGCACCGCGCATCCATGATTGCCTGGGAGAAGGCAGGAGATCCGTCCTACCACCCAGGGCTCGGCGAGCCATGGGAGCCACAGAAGCTTTACTACACTCACGGATTTGTCTATCAGCGCATGAAGCTCTTCCACGACCTTCTCGAGGAAGAAGGCAAGTCCAGCCCGTACGGTCCTATGCTTGCGCGATGGGACACAGCATTCGGCGACATTATGGCAAGAGTGACCACTCAGGTTGAGTGTGCAGACTACTTCCAAAACCGTGATGATGCCCTGCGTGCGCATGCGACGCAGATCGATCCGGCCGGCGCGTTCTTGGCCACATCCGTAGAGGTTCAGCAGCGCCTGTGGCCAACGGAGGAGTTCGAGCTTGCGCAGACTCGTGTGTCGACTGAGCTTCCAGAAAGCGATTTATTTGCAGGAATTACTGAAGTAGGGGAGTCTTAAGATATGAGCGCAATTGATTCGCTAGTTCTTGCTGCAAGTGACATCCAGACCAATGTCTTTTTCCTTGCCCAGGGTGCAAAGGAAGGCCCCATGGGCCCAGAGTTCGGTAAAGCTTCACCTATCGGCCTGTTGATCCTCGCCCTGATGGGCGCGGCTGTCCTGTTCGCCGGCTGGAACTTTCACCGCCGCTACTCCCGTTTCCGCCGTCGCACCATGTTTGCTCAAGACCATGGCATTGATCCTTTCGACGATGAAGCCGTTGATGCGGCAATGAAGGAAGCCGGTGTCTTTGACAACCGTAAGCGTTCTTTCTTGTAGGCGAAGTTTTATGCGTCGAAACCGGAATGTTGTGTAAGGAAAAATAGTGAGCTTCCTGAGCCAGTTGCTGTACCCCGTCTATGAGGCACGTTTGGCGCGCGCGATTAAAGGAAAACCGCAGCCACGCCACGTAGCCATCATGGCGGACGGAAACCGCCGCTGGGCTCGGGAAGCCGGCTTTACTGATATCAGCCACGGTCACAGGCAGGGCGCAAAAAAGATCAGTGAGATGATCTCGTGGTGCAAAGACACTGACATTGAGGTCGTCACCATCTATCTGCTGTCCACGGAGAATCTTAAGCGCAGCACCCAAGAAGTGCAGCTGCTCTTCGACATCATCTCCGACGTGGTAAAGCACCTGTCCGAGGGGGACTTGGACTGCCAAATCCGACTCGTTGGACACCTTGATTTATTACCTGCTGAGGTTACCGAGAAGATGCGCGCCGCAGCGCAGGCCACCGAGGACAACAAGGGCGTCATCGTCAACATCGCCGTGGGCTATGGTGGCCGCCAGGAAATCGTCGACGCCGTCCAAAATCTCATCCGCGACGAGGCTCAGAAGGGGCATAGTACAGAGGAAATCGCCGACTCGGTGACCGCAGATGCCATCACTAGCCACCTCTACACCAAGGGGCTGCCGGACCCAGATCTGGTCATCCGCACCTCCGGTGAACAGCGTCTTTCCGGATTCTTGCTCTGGCAGGCGGCATACTCCGAGATCTGGTTTACTGACACTTATTGGCCGGCATTCCGCCGCGTCGATTTCCTCCGAGCGCTGCGTGATTACTCGCAACGCTCCCGCCGTTTCGGAAAGTAGGTCTCCATGACCACCGTAATCTTCGACTCTGTTTACGGTTCTACCCACCGCTACGCCCAAGAGCTGGCAAATCAGCTCAACGCCGAAATCTTGCCGCTCGCTGACGCTAAGAATCAAGCACACCTGGACAAGCTGGGCGTCGACAAGCAACCGCTCATCGTCATGTCCCCGGTGCATGGCCCATCGATTACCGCCGCCGATTTTGTAAAGAAGCATGACTTTGGTGACCGCCCAGTGGCCGTCGTGGTCGTTGGGATGACGCTGCTTGAGGAAGCGCGCGCGAAGGATCAACTTTGCGGAGCTGGCGCCCATCGTTCAATGGGCACAGCGCAACTCCTAAAGCTTGCGCATGCGCACCTTTTCCACCAAATGGTGTGAGCCTTTGCGCAGCACGAGTGAGGCGCGGGGACGCGTGGGCAGAATATTTTCCACAAGATTTGGCAAGTTGATGGACTGCCAAATCTCGCGGGCCTGCGCGCGGGCCTCGCTGTCATCCATCTCCGCATAGGAAGCAAAGTGCGCGCCCGGCTCACGGAACGCGGTGTGGCGTAGGTGGAGGAAGCGCTCGATGTACCAATGCTCAATGTCGTCCACCCGCGCGTCGACGTAGACGGAGAAGTCGAACAGATCCGAGACCATCAAGGTAGGGCCCGTCTGCAGGACGTTGAGGCCCTCCAGAATCAGGATGTCGGGACGGCGCACCACCTGGTATTCATCGGGCAAAATGTCGTAGGAAATGTGCGAATACACTGGCGCCTTGACCTCAGCCTTGCCGGACTTCACGTCGGTGACAAAACGCATGAGTTTGCGGCGGTCATAGGTCTCTGGAAAACCTTTACGCTGCATGAGGCCGCGCTCGTTGAGAGTATCCGCGGGGTAGAGGAAGCCATCGGTGGTGACCAGATCCACTTTCGGGTGGGAATCCCAACGCTGGAGCAACAATTGGAGTACACGGGCGGTGGTGGATTTACCTACCGCCACCGAACCCGCGATGCCGATGACAAAAGGAACGTGTGCGGGGTCGTTGCCCAAGAATTCTTCGGTGGCGGCGGTCAGTTCCTGGCGTGCTGCGACCTGCATGTGAATAAGACGCGACAGCGGAAGGTAGACGTCAGCAACTTCGTCGAGATCAATGCGATCACCGATACCGCGAAGCGCCTCAACTTCTGTGGCGGTAAGAACCTGGGGCATCGACAAGCGTCGCTGGCGCCAGGTTTCGCGGTCAAAGTCGAGGTAAGGACTGGTGTCGGTAATACGCGCCATTGCCTAATTGTCGCACTTCATCGGTCCTTGGTGAAAGTTGCATGTATTTAGTGGCTGCAACAGCCCCCGCGTGGGGGCGTGGCAGTTAATATGTAGAGCAGGTTTGAACCGACCTTGTAAGCAACCGAGAAGGGAATCAACGCTTCCATGACTGCCAACAACTCCGCAGACGTGCGCTACCAAGAGATGCGCGAGCTGGACCCGGACGTATTTAACGCCATTAATGGTGAGATCGCCCGCCAGCGCGACACCCTTGAGATGATTGCATCTGAGAACTTCGTCCCACGTGCCGTTCTGCAGGCACAGGGTTCCGTCCTCACCAACAAATACGCTGAGGGCTACCCAGGGCGCCGCTACTACGGTGGTTGCGAGCACGTTGACGTCATCGAAGATCTGGCGCGTGACCGTGCCAAGGAGCTCTTCGGCGCTGAGTTCGCTAACGTCCAGCCGCACTCCGGTGCGCAGGCAAACGCTGCGGTTCTGTCCACCCTGGCGGAGCCGGGCGACAAGATCCTGGGTCTGTCCTTGGCACACGGTGGCCACCTCACTCACGGCATGAAGTTGAACTTCTCGGGCAAGCTGTACGACGTCGCCGCATATGAGGTTGACCCAGAGACCATGCGCATCGACATGGACAAGCTGCGCGAGCAGGCCATCAAGGAGCAACCGAAGGTCATCATCGCCGGCTGGTCCGCATACCCGCGCACCCTGGATTTTGCGGCCTTCCGCTCCATCGCCGACGAAGTTGGCGCCAAGCTGTGGGTGGACATGGCCCACTTCGCTGGTCTGGTTGCTGCAGGCCTGCACCCATCTCCAGTTCCGCACGCTGACGTTGTCTCCACCACGGTTCACAAGACCTTGGGCGGCCCACGCTCCGGTCTGATCCTAGCTAAGCAGGACTACGCTAAGAAGATTAACTCCAACGTCTTCCCAGGCCAGCAGGGCGGCCCACTGATGCACGTCATCGCTGCTAAGGCTATTGCTTTGAAGATCGCCGCTTCGGAGGAGTTCAAGAACCGCCAAGAGCGCACCCTCGAGGGCGCACGCATCCTTGCTGAGCGTCTGACCGCTGCTGACGCAAAGGCTGCCGGCGTGGACGTTCTGACCGGCGGTACCGACGTGCACCTGGTTCTGGCTGACCTGCGCAACTCTGAGCTCGACGGCCAGCAGGCTGAGGACCTCCTCCACGAGGTGGGCATCACCGTGAACCGTAACGCTGTGCCGAACGATCCTCGCCCGCCGATGGTTACCTCCGGCCTGCGTATCGGTACCCCGGCGCTTGCTACCCGTGGCCTAGACGCAGCTGCGTTCACTGAGGTTGCTGACATCATTGGTACTGCTCTGGCACAGGGCAAGAACGCTGATGTCGAGACCCTGCGCGGACGCGTTGCCAAGATCGCTGAGCAGTACCCGCTCTACGATGGCCTCGAGGACTGGAAGCTCGTCTAAAAGCTTCCTTCCAAGCTAATTCACACAACCCATTGCCATGCACCTGCTGATCGTCGATAATCACGATTCTTTTACCTTCAACCTCGTGGACTACGTTCGGCGGGTGACTGGCACTGAGCCTACGGTGGTGCCTAATGACACCCCGTGGGCTCAGGTGGATCTGGCGCTTTACGACGCCGCCATCATCTCACCCGGGCCAGGCACCCCGGCCAACCCTGCTGACTTGGGAATCAGCGCGGATGTGCTGCGCGAGTTCGCCGGTCCTATTCTCGGCGTGTGCCTTGGACTCCAAGCGATGGTGCACCTAGAAGGCGGTGTAGTCGGCCCAGCCCCCGCCCCTGCACACGGCGTGGTTGACCACGTTGACCATGACGGGACTGGCCTGTTCGCGGGCCTTGAAAACCCGTATAGAGTGGTGCGCTACCACTCCCTGGTCACTCACGAAGTCCCTGAGTGCTTCAAGGTCACCGCCACCTGTCGCGCCACTGATGCGCCCCACGACGTTTCCTTGAACACCCTCGTCATGGCGATTCAACACCGTAGCCTGCCGCGCTGGGGCGTGCAGTTTCACCCTGAATCCCTGATGACGGACGCAGGGGAGCGGCTCATAGCCAACTTCCTCCAACTCGCTCGGCACTACTATGCAGCCGAGTACTTTGCGGTGCGTACCCTCGACGAGCCGCTGCCGATCAAAGACATCGCCAGGAGACTGCGCGGCAATGTCTTTTGGCTAGACGCTGGCCGGTTCGGCATCCTGGGCGACGATTCAGGCCCGCGTGCGCGGCATCTGAGTTACACAATTTCAGCAGGGGATGATGCGGGATTCTTTAATCATGCTGCGCGTGAATACGAAGAGTTTGTCCTGCCACCGCGCGTCGGCGCGCCCATTCCAGGCTGCGACTTTGCGCTGGGCTGGGTGGGTTACCTGGGATACGAGATTGGACTCGAGGAGGCACATACCGCCTTCCCGCCGGCACCTGGCCCGGACGCGGAGTTCGTGTTCTGCGATCGAGCAATCGTTATTGATCATGAAGAGAACAAAACCTATTTGTTGAGCTTCGCGGACGATGCCGATTGGGATTTGCCACCAGTTAAAGCTCAGACGGGGACATCAAAGCCGTGGGAATCCTCGGGCAGGCTCATACATGACGAGGCGGAGTACTTGCGCCTCATCGCAGCAGCGCAAGACTTTGAGGTACGCGGCGAGACATACGAGGTATGCCTGACCAACCGCATTGAGCTGGAACCTTTGCCGCAGCCGCTGGAGACTTTTTTGAAGCTGCGCGAAGACAATCCCAGCAAGCGCACGGGATACCTGGGCTTTGCTGGAAACGCATTGCTCTCGACGTCGCCTGAGCACTTCTTGAGCATCGACGAATGGAGCATGGTCTCCTCAACACCGATTAAGGGAACCAGCCCGCGCAGCGCGGACCCCGCAGAAGATGCTGTGCACAAGGAGCTGCTGCGGGACGCCAAGACCACCTCTGAACTGCTCATGGTCGTGGACATGGTTCGCCATGACTTGGCCCGCGTGTGCGATGGCGTCACGGTGCCACGTGGCTTTGAGGTGCGCAGCTACGCTACGGTGCATCAGCTTATGTGCGAGGTGACCGGACGGCTCAAGACCAACGCTAGCCCGGTTGACGCTATCCGCGCGGCCTTTCCCGGTGGTTCCATGACAGGCGCGCCCAAGGAACGCACGATGCGCATCATCAGCGAGCTGGAGGGCACGTGGCGTGGCGTCTATTCGGGTGCCTACGGCTACCTCTCGCTGACCGGTACTGCGGACTTCTCCATGGTCATCCGCTCCGTCGTGAGCAATGAGCGAGGTGCCTATTACGGAGTGGGCGGCGCGATCCTCGCCGTGAGTGATCCGGCAGCCGAATGGGAAGAAACCATGGTCAAGGCCCGCCCGCTTCTCAATCACCTGGGGCTTAGCCCTGCGCAGCTGCAAGGTGGCAGTCATGGCGCGTAGTGAGGATAAAGCTGCGGCCCACAATGAGGCGCTTGCCGATACGCGGGTGGATTCCTTCCTTGTACGGGAGGGGAGAGCCATCCGCCCGGATCTGCATCGCGCGCGTTTTGGCGCGGGCTACCCGGCGCTTGACGACGCCCCGCAGCACGGCGAGTGGTTCCCCCGCGTGACGGTCGGCGGCGTCGTGTGGCGCCCGGCGCCACGGCTGCGCACTGAAACCACGCTGTGGGTACCTCCCACACCTGATCCGCGCATACATCCGCTGACCAAGGGCCCGGACCTAGCGCTGCTGGGCACGCTGCGCGCCGAAGCCCAAAGCCACGGCGCGGATGATGCACTCCTTTATGGTGAAGAAGGCGTAGTACACGAGGCGGCCAACGCTGCTCTCATATTTTTCGACGAGGAGGGGCCTGCCATGGGGCCCGCGAATTGGGTGCTGGAATCGACCACGCTGCGCGCCACGGTTGAGGCAGGTCTGATGCCTAAACCGCGCCGGGCGGAGATTCGGCTTGCGGAAGCGCTGGAGCTGCAAGCCTGGTGCGCGAGCGCTTTGCATGGCTGGACGCGAGTTACCCGATGGATTGTAGAGGGCAAGATGGTGCAGGCAGCAGCAAACACAGCAGACCCAGAAAACACAAAAACCGGGCGCATCAACGCCCGGCTGTGGGAAAGCGCGGTCGATGTAACCGCGCGGTAGCTCCCCCGCTTTTGTCTGCTGGAGCTTAGTCTTCCGACTCGCCCGAACCATCGCGGTTCTCGGCATGTGCCTTGCGGGCAGCCTCCAGCCACTCTGGCATTTCGGCGAGGAGCTCCTTGATCTCGGCGGTGGTCATCGGACGATCCACGTCATTCTTCTTAAGGGCCGTGACCGAGATGCCGAGCTTCTGCGCGACTACCGGGCGTGGGTGCGGACCCTCAAGGCGCAGCTTGACCAGCCACTCCGGCGGATTGTCCTGTAATTCGCGCAGCTCCGCGTGCGATACTGCGTTATTTTGGAATTCTTCCGGGGTAGCGGGCAGGAAAATGCCCAGCTTCTTAGCAGCGGTCTGAGCGCGCATAGCGGTGCCGGAAGGTTGTTTATTCATGTCATTCACGTTGCCTACGGTAGCAGTATTGCGCAGTACATGTCATGCCTATGTCATGCCGCAAGTTAGGGCTCGTGTTATCCCGGTGGTGCTGTGCCCGCCGCGTAACGATGCCCGCGATAGCACCCAGTAATATTGTCTAATATTGTCTGCATGCTGCGACTCGTCTTTAGTACCGGAACAGAACCAGGGAAATGGTTTGAGCGCTACCGGTCGAACCCGGACTACGGTGGCCTCACCACGGTCGACTCCGACGATGCCATCGACACCTTACTGGCGGGCGACGCCGACTTGGCGCTGGCGCGCGTGCCGGCGGACGGCGTCGACAAGCGCATTAGCGATGACTTCCATATGGTGCGCCTGTATGAAGAAGCCGTGGGCATCGCCGTGCCGAAGGACTCCGTCTATGCCGAGGTAGGGGAGGATGTGGAGCCTGCGGACGTGGCGGATGAGTACGTGAACTATCGCATTGGCGATGACGCACTGGTCGATGTTCCCGCGGTCCGCGAAGGACTCCAGGTGGTGGCCGCGAACGTGGGTATCGTCATCGCGCCGCGGCCTTTGCTCAAGGTGCTGAGCAAAAAGCAGGTGGTCCCGCTGGGGCTTAATGATCCAACCGTTGCGCGGACCGCTATTGCGCTGGTGTGGTCAAAGGAACGCGATGCTGATGACGTCCAGGCTTTCGTTGGCGTGGCCAAGGGGCGCACCAAAAATTCTTCGCGCGGTACCGCGGTAAAACTCAGTGCTCGAGAGAAGTCCAAAGCAAAGCAGGCGCGCCGGGAGGCTCTGGCCAAGGAGCAAGGCAAGGCGCACAAGCAGAACAATGCTAAGAAAAAGACCAGCGGTGGGTCACAGGCTGGTAACAAAAGAGCTGTTCAGGGACGAAAAAATTATCTGTTATCAAAAAGTAAGAAATCCTCTCAGCGGGGGAAACGGCGGAAATAGGCCATTTTCCTTGTCAAATCGCGGAAAATTAGGTGGCTGCTGTGAGCCTTCCGTCCGTAGCGTTATTTGTGTTCCTACGAAAACAAATTTAGAAAAGAACGTAGCCCATGCAGAAGATCACCCGTCGTTTCACAGCAGGGCTCGCAGCAGCTTCCCTTTCGCTTGCATTAGTAGCGTGCTCCGACGCTGAGGACGCAGCTAACTCCGCAGGTGACGCAGCTAAGTCTGCAGCCAACGAGGCAACCGAGAAGGCTGGTTCCGCTGTCGCTGACGCAACTGGCGCGAAGGGCTCTGAGTCTGAATCTGAGGGCGCAGATGCTTCTGAAGGCGCTGCGGGCAAGGACTCTGGCGAGAAGAAGACCATTAGCACCCCAGCGGGCGATTTTGAGGTTCCGGCAGCATTCGCTTCCGCAATCGAGGAGAAGGCTGGCGAGTGGGGCGATGTCCAGAGCATCGAGAACACTGACGCCGGTTCCCTAGCAACCTTCGCGGAAGACAAGCTGCTTGCCTTCAACGAAGAGTCTGGTGCGCAGCCAATCATCGGTAAGATCGCTGAAACCTGGAAGGGCGAGGGCGGCCTTGCTAACAAGGTTGGTCTGCCGACCGCTCCTGAGCAGGCAGAAGGCAACGGCTGGGTCCAGAAGTTCACCAACGGCACCATCAAGTGGATGAAGGGTGCCTCCGGCCAGTACGAAGCTACCGTTGAATAAGCTCGTCGATTAAGCTTTCACCGCTTTATCCCTTGGTTCAAAGAGCCAAGGGATTTTTTCGCGTTTTCGCAATGTTCATCTTTCACCCATGTAATTTCAACCTTCGGCCCCTAGCTTGGAAGACAACCAAGAGGAAAGCTATCGGCGAGGACCATCACCGTGGCGGAGCTTCTTGGGTTTCGAAAATTAACCAGCTTCACTACCGCTACTTCCTCGCAATCCATGCGGCGCTGACATTGCGCAGTGCACGTGGAAACACGCGGGGAGGTGGCAGCTAAAGGGAGAACCCTGCCATCATGACTAACCCGTCTGTCCTGACCGAATCGATGCACCCGGGCGCTGTGGCCACCAAGACCTACGTTATTGATACCTCCGTCCTTCTTTCAGACCCGTGGGCGCTGCGCAAATTTGCAGAGCACGAGGTCGTCCTTCCTATCGTTGTCATTTCCGAGTTGGAAGGAAAGCGTCATCACCCTGAGCTTGGCTGGTTCGCCCGTCAAGCTCTTCGCTTTTTGGAGGACCTTCGTGGCTCTTATGACGCCTTGGATCAGCCGGTTCCAGTAAACATTGATGGCGGAACGCTGCGCGTAGAGCTCAATCACCAAGACCAGTCCCTGCTGCCAGCAGCATTCCGTGGGTCCGAAGGTGATCACCGTATCCTTGCGTGTGCGTTGAACCTGGCTCATGAGGGCAAGGACACGGTACTGGTAACCAAGGATGTACCGCTGCGTGTCAAAGCCGGCGCGGTTGGGCTCCCCGCGGATGAGTATCACGCACAGGACGTTGTGCTTACTGGTTACACGGGCATGGCCGTAGTGCAGACCTCTCCCGATGTCGTTGACGCGCTCTACCGTGATGGGGAAGTCATGGTCGATGGTGCACTGACGGAGGCGGGCGTTGCCGTAGAAGAGCTGCCTGTGCATTGTGGCGTGACTCTGAACGCTGGCGGTCAGTCGGCATTGGGGCGTGTTACAGCAGAGGGCACCATTCGCCTGGTCCGCGGCGAAGCCAATGCATTCGGCTTGCAGGGCCGTTCAGCAGAGCAGCGAGTGGCGTTGGACCTCCTCTTGGACTCCGATGTAGGGATCGTATCTTTGGGCGGACGCGCCGGTACAGGTAAGTCAGCCCTGGCGTTGTGCGCAGGACTGGAAGCGGTTCTCGAGCGGGGGGAGCACCGCCGCATCGTGGTCTTCCGCCCGATGTATGCAGTGGGCGGCCAGTCTCTGGGCTACCTGCCAGGCACCGAGTCCGAGAAAATGAATCCGTGGGCACAGGCGGTCTACGACACCTTGGAGGGGCTGGTCTCTGACAACGTGATGGAGGAAGTGCAGGATCGCGGTTTGCTCGAGGTCCTGCCGCTGACGCACATTCGCGGACGCAGCCTTCACGATTCATTCGTCATCGTGGACGAGGCACAGTCTTTGGAGCGTAATGTCTTGCTCACGGTTCTTTCCCGCTTGGGTAAGGGTTCGCGCGTGGTGCTGACTCACGACGTCGCCCAGCGCGACAATCTACGCGTGGGCCGCCACGATGGTGTCCAGGCGGTGATTGAGAAGCTTAAGGGGCATCAGCTCTTTGCACACATCACGTTGCAGCGATCGGAACGCTCGGCCATCGCGGAGCTGGTCACGGACTTGTTGGAAAACGAAACATAAGCCGTGCACACAGTGCTTGGCGACGTCGCGTTTATCCCACGTGCCCAGGGATGATCACTGCTAGCTAACGCTGCATTATTTATATAGCCGTATAGGCAACCGTCTTGGAATAATAAAGAACATGACAGAAAACAAACCCGCGAAGAATTTCACTATTCGTCCGTTCGTCACGGCCGACTATCCCCAAATGCGGGCGATTTATGAAGAGGGCCTGAACACCGGCCACGCGACGTATGAGACGCGTTCGCTTACCCTTGAGCAATTCACCAAGGCAAAGATCATGCCCTCCGTCTTCGTTGCAGTTGAAGCTGACGATGACTCCAAAGTCTTGGGCTGGGTTTCCGCTGCCCAGATTTCCTCCCGGTCGGTGTTCCACGGCGTTGTTGAGGACTCCATCTATATCAGTTCCCAGGCACAGGGGCGCGGTATTGCAGGTGCTCTTTTGGATAAGCTCATTGCGACCTGCATCGACCTACATAAATGGGCCATTCACTCCTGGATTTTCCCGGAGAACGAAGGCTCGGCAGGCCTGCACAAGTCGCGCGGATTCGTCAAGGTTGGAACTTACTCGCACATGGCGAAGATGACGTACGGCGAACTGGCGGGCCAGTGGCGCGATACCGACGTCTATGAGCTGCTGCTTCCTAAGCCGGAGGAAAAGCGCAAGGCGGCGCAACCAGTAGCCGATTAGGTACCAACTCTGTGTTTGCTGTTCTCAATGTGCGAAGAGCTTGAATTGCAGGGGGCTTGACGCCCGGCATGCCGTTGACAGGGATGGGCTCCACGGCTCTGCGAGAACTGCGAGTCGCGGTTATGGTGGGAACTGTACTTAGCAACGAAACACTAAGGAGTAAATCATGGCGGATCTTTCCACTAAGACAATTGCCATTATCGCAACCGACGGTTTCGAGGATTCCGAACTGACGTCGCCGGCCGATGCCGTTCGCGAGGCGGGTGCAACCGTAAAGGTCATTGCCCCTGAGGCAGGCACCATTAGCGGTAAGAAGGGCGCAAGCATCGACGTCGATGCAACCACTGCTGATGTACGAGGTGAGAAGTTCGACGGAATCGTGCTCCCTGGTGGCACGGGTAATGCAGATGCACTGCGTATGGACGAAGCCGCAGTGGAAATCGTGAAGAAGCACGTTGAGGCAGGCCGTCCACTGGGCGTTATCTGCCACGGTGGTTGGATTCTTACTGACGCTGACGTGCTCAAGGACCGCACTCTTACGTCGTTCCCATCGCTCAAAACGGATCTGCGAAACGCAGGTGCAACCTGGGTGGATGAAGAAGTCCACGTCGATCAGGGCCTCGTATCTTCCCGCACCCCGGATGACCTTCCTGCGTTCAATGCGAAGATCGTTGAGGAATTTGCTGAGGGCAGTCACTAGCGAGATATAGCAAAGAATCCCCGGCTCAACAGGTACTTTGGCTGTTGAGCCGGGGATTTTGACGTATCGGTTGCGAAGCTACCGTCCTAGAGAAGGTGCCGCTAGGAGATTTCTTCCTTGAGGTGTTCCTCAGTAATTGGAAGCACGAGAAGCAGCGCCACGATGGCTAGTGGGACCATCAGCAGGATGACTGGGGTGAGGCCGTCGTTGTAGGCATTCAGGATGACAGACTGAATTGCATCCGGAAGCTGTACAACGAGGGAAGGAGTCAAGTGGGAAGAACCGCCGCTTGCGGCTGCGAACTGCTGTGCATACTGCGCGCCCTCAGGACCCATGGACTGGATTGCTGCTGGCATATTTGCTGCCATTTCATCCTTCATGTTGTGGATGAAGAGCGAGCCAACCAGGGAAGCTCCCACCGCAGCGCCGATTTGGCGGAAGAAGTTGTTGGCCGCAGTCGCAGTACCAACCAAAGCGATGGGGAAGGAGTTCTGGACAATGAGGACCAGAACCTGTTGCACGAAGCCAAGGCCCACGCCGAAGGCAAAGAACTCAGCGCTGAGCTGAACCAGGGTCGTATCCACGGTCAGCTTGGACATCCAGAACAATGCGCCCGTGGTGATGATAAGGCCGATGATTGGGTACATCTTGTAGTGGCCCGTGCGAGCGATGATGAAGCCCACGATGGTGGAAGTTCCGATGAGGCCGACCATCATCGGAATCATCATGAGTCCTGCCTTGGTCGGGGTAAGGGTGTGAACCATCTGCAGGTAGGTAGGCATGTAGCCGAGCACGCCGAACATAGCGAGGCCCAGAACAGTGCCCGAAGCAGTGGTCAGAACCATGTTGCGATTCTTGAACAGGTGCACTGGGATGAGCGGTTCCTTCGCCTTGGACTCGACGATCACGGTGATGATGGCGCCGATGACAACGGTGATTCCCAGGCCAATGATGATTGGGTCCGACCACTCGTACTGAGTGCCGCCCCAGGTGGTCATGAGAATGAGGGAAGCAGTGGTGATTGCGATAAAAGTTGCGCCCAAGACGTCGAACTTGCGCAAATCGGTATCGCCAACGCGTAGGTGCAGGACCAACGTGCAGACGGTGATTGCGAGTAGGCCAAGCGGGATGTTCATCCACAGGCCCCAACGCCAACCAGGACCATCCGTGAACCAGCCGCCAAGGACTGGGCCAAGCACGGAGGACAGGCCGAAGACGCCGCCCATGATGCCCATGAACTTGCCGCGCTCACGGGCGGTTGTGACCTCAGCGATGATGGACTGGGAAGAAATCATCATGAATCCAGCGCCGAAGCCCTGGATTGCGCGGCCAACAATGAGCCAGTTCATCGTGTTGGAGAAGCCGCCGAGCGCGGATCCAATCACGAAGACAGCAATGCCGCCGATGTAGAGCCACTTGCGGCCCACCATGTCACCCAGCTTGCCAGAGATCGGCATGGCGATGGTCATGGTGACCAAGAAGGCGGAGATGACCCAGCTCATGTGGTCCACGCCGCCGAGCTCACCGACGATGGTAGGCAGAGCAGAGGAGAAGATCATCTGGCCCAAAGAGCTCATCAGCATGGTGAGCACGAGGGCGGAGAAGACCAAACCGACGTTGTTTTCTTTCTTTTCTGCAGCTGCGGCCTTGGCCGGCTCGGCTGCACCGACATTATTTGCCGGAGTCAGTGCGGTATCTACCATTTCAGTCCTTTGGAAAAATTAATCACGAGTTTTAATGCGTCGTCGAGGCGATCCTCGAATGGGGTTGCGCAGTTGATTTCAGGGGAAGCGGTGGCAATCCATAGCGCTTCTCGAACGATGGCGCCGATGAGCAGCGCTTCCGTTTCCGGCAGAACATCCGGGTACAAGCTGAGCTCGGGGTTCTTCTCGAGTCGCAGCTTGATGAGTTCTGCGATTTCCGAGGACTTGGCTCGCTTGCGGCTTAACGACGCCGCGGCCGCGTCCGGGTCTCCTGCAATGCGACGGCGTCGCTCAGCAATTTCATGGTTGGCGTGGTGGCCGCGCATGTGGTTCTTGATGAGTTCAACGGTCAGATGCAGAAGATCTTCAGTTGGAGTTTTAAGAAAATACGTCCGCTGATCGTCCGAAAACATCTCGCTCGGGGAACCGAGTACAGCGGAGTCTTTAGAATCGAAGTAGTTAAAGAACGTGCGCCGAGAAATTCCTGCATGTTCGCAAATTTCCTCGATCGTGGTAGCGGAGAATCCGCGCTTGTCCACTAGGGAAGTGGCCGCGTCTTCGATGCGTAGCCGCGTTTCGAGGCGCTTCTGCTCGCGTAATGACATTTCTTCTTGCACACTGTGCAACTTTACACTTGATGCAACTTTGCACCAAGTGTAATTTCGGTGATTCTTAAACGACGAGCGGAAGGGTGTGATCTAGGTCCTAGGGGTTGTTTGCATACCTTGGTTTAGATCTCGTTGATGTATTTCGCACGAGCAATGGAGTAGCAGCCATTAAGGGAGAAATCAATGGCTGTGATGATGGGAAGTGCGGCGCCGAAAGGCTGCTCGGCAATGGCCGCCATGGCGCCGGAGTTCGACGCTTCGCCGGGCGCACCGCCACGCGCTGCTTATTTAGCAGCATCGGATGCTGCGGCTTGGGCATTACGGCCGACGTTTCGTGAGTGCATTCCTCCGATTGTGCCGACGCCTGCAGACGGGGGAAAGAAGAAAGCCTTCCTCCGCCCAGAATCTCAGTTGAGGGCGAAGGAAGGCTTTGGTCTTAGTGGTCTTAGCGCGGTGCTAAGTCATGGCTTTTAGAAGCGGTCACGCTCGCGGTTGGTCATGGACAGAACGTTGAGGCGCTCATCCAGCTCAGCCTCGGTGAGGTTCTCACCGTCTACGAAGCCCAAGTCGATGACAGCTTCACGCACGGTCATCTTCTGGTACAGGGCGTGCTTAGCTGCCTTGGCTGCGTTTTCGTAGCCGATCTTGGAGTTCAGCGGGGTAACGATGGAGGTGGAGGACTCAGCGAACTTCTTCATGCGCTCCTCGTTAGCCTCGATGCCATCGACGCACTTCTCGGCGAAGACGCGGGAGACGTTGGCCAGCAGGCGAGAGGACTCGAGTACGTTGCGAGCCATCACTGGGATGAAGACGTTGAGCTCGAAGTGGCCGTTAGCGCCGCCGAAAGCGACGGCTGCGTCGTTGCCAATAACCTGGGCTGAAACCATGGTGGCAGCCTCACACAGAACAGGGTTGACCTTACCCGGCATGATGGAGGAGCCCGGCTGCAGATCCTTGAGGTGGATCTCAGCGAGACCGGTCAGAGGACCGGAGCCCATCAGGCGGATGTCGTTAGCAATCTTGTTGAGGGAGACTGCAACGGTGCGCATTGCGCCGGAGAACTCAACGAGTCCATCGCGAGCCGCCTGAGCTTCGAAGTGGTTCTCAGCTTCCTTGAGTTCCTGGACACCGGTGAGCTTCTTGAGCTCTTCGGTTACCTTTGCACCGAAGTCAGCGGAGGTGTTCAGGCCGGTGCCAGTTGCGGTACCACCGATAGCCAGCTCGCCTAGGCGAGGCAGGGTAGCTTCGATGCGCTCGATGCCGAGCTCGATCTGGCGAGCGTAGCCACCGAACTCTTGGCCCAAGGTAATTGGGGTTGCATCCATCAGGTGGGTGCGGCCGGACTTAACGACGTCCGCGAACTGCTTTGCCTTCGCGGTAAGAGATGCGTGCAGAACCTTCAGACCCGGGATGAGGTCGTTGACTGCGGCCTCGGTAGCTGCCACGTGGGTAGCAGTTGGGAAGGTGTCGTTGGAGGACTGGCCCATGTTCACGTGGTCATTCGGGTGAATCTCAACGCCGTTGTTGTGGGCGATGGAAGCGATAACCTCGTTGGTGTTCATGTTGGAGGAGGTACCAGAACCGGTCTGGAAGACGTCGATCGGGAAAGCCTCGTTGTGCTTGCCCTCAGCGATTTCCTTTGCGGCAGCGATGATGGCATCAGCCTTCTCTGCATCGAGCGCGCCGGAGTCCTTGTTGACCTGGGCGCAGGCTGCCTTGAGCAGGCCGAGGGCGCGAATCTGCGCAGTCTCAAGGCCGCGGCCAGAAATCGGGAAGTTCTCTACAGCACGCTGGGTCTGTGCACGCCACAAAGCGTCAACAGGAACCTTCACTTCACCCATGGTGTCGTGTTCAATGCGGTACTCAGTCATGAAATCCACCTCAAAAGAATGTGTTGAATAAAGATGTTTATTTAGCTGTCCGCACCACAGCTTCCAGACGTCGAAGAGGATCGAACGAATCTGCAAGTAGTGGTTGCGGAATACGATTTAGCAGAATTGTGTTGCCCGGCACGGTGCGTGGTGTGGGCGGCACGCTTCACTTCATCCAGTATGGACTAAAAAGCGCGCAAATGTGCAAGATGCACGCCCCCAAAAGTTAGGCAAGCATCAGCAAGATTCCTCCGGAGAAAATCCGCAGGATTTTTGCCGCTAAGGCTTAGGCGTCGGCCGCGTTGGAGTAATCAACAACGGAGTATTCCTGCAGCTTAGCCAGCTTGTGAACGGAATCGACGTAACGAATGGTGCCGGACTTGGAGCGCATGACCAACGAACGGGTGCTTGCGCCATTTGCACGGTAGGAGACGCCGCGGAGCATGTCACCGTTGGTAACACCGGTTGCCGCGAAGTAGCAGTTATCAGAAGAAACCAGATCATCGGTCTTAAGGACGCGGTCGAGGTCGTGACCGGCCTTGCGAGCCTTTTCAGCTTCGGCCTCATCCTTAGGCCACAGCTTGCCCTGGATTTCGCCGCCCATGCACTTCATTGCGCATGCGGTGATGATGCCCTCTGGGGTGCCGCCGATACCCATCATCAGGTCGATGGAGTTGGAGTCCTGGCAGGTGGCGATGGCGCCTGCGACGTCGCCATCCATGATGAGACGGACCTTTGCGCCAGCTGCGCGAATATCGCTGATGAGCTGCTCGTGACGTGGACGGTCAAGGACCACAACCGTCAGGTCAGCCGGCTTGATGCCGAGCTTCTTGGCCACCGAGTTGATGTTCCACTCAACGGACTCGTTGATGTCGATAGAACCCACACCGGCAGGACCGACGGCAATCTTGTTCATGTAGAAGACTGCGGATGGGTCGTACATCGTGCCGCGCTCGGCGGCAGCAATAACGGAAATGGCGTTCGGGCGGCCTTCCGCCATCAGGCGGGTTCCGTCAACTGGGTCAACCGCGATGTCCATGGCTGCGCCCTCGCCGGTACCAACCTCTTCGCCGTTGAAGAGCATTGGGGCCTCGTCCTTTTCGCCCTCACCGATGACAACAACGCCGTTCATGGCAACGGAGTTGATGAGCTTGCGCATTGCATCCACAGCTGCGCCGTCGCCCTCATTCTTCTTGCCACGGCCGACCCAGCGGCCGGAGGCCAACGCTGCGGCCTCGGTGACGCGAACCAGCTCCATTGCAAGGTTGCGATCTGGCATGAAAGAAGTGTTTTCGGACATGTGTTTAGGCTGCCTTCCATTCATTTTTCTTGCGGCCGCTGGGAGCTTCCAGGGCACTCCTTTCTATTCTTGCACTTTTGCATCGATTTGTAGTCCGCTTTGTGCCCCCGAAAGAGGGCTTTTGCCCGATCCGGGGGCAACTGAATAGGAAACTTGCTGCATATCGGTTTTCGAGAGTGTGTGATTCTTCTTTAAGTACGCGGCTTTTCGTTACGCAACAGTGTGCATGGAATACTGGTCTGCGTGGCAGCTGAAGAGAAACCCAAAATTTTTGAGGGCGCCAAAGACATCATCTTGTCTTTGGGAGTGACCGTCATCGCGATGCTTCTGGTTGTGGGAGCAACCGGTTTGTGCACCATCAACCCAGAGACCAAGCCTGGCCCAATCCAAAACGTGGACGCCAAGACCTTTTTGGAGATGGAAGCGCGTGCAACCGGTTCGGTGATTCGTGAGCCGAAGATGCCGGAGGGATGGTCACCAACCGCGGCCCGTAGGTCCGCTGTCGCTGGTGAAAACGCGGCGGTTGTCAGTTGGTTGACTGCTGACGAGGGCTACATTGAGTCGACTCAGGCCAAGGTTTCTGCTGAGGAAGCTGAAAAGGGTTATGACTCTAACTACCGTGCGGAGCAGTCCGAGCGAGAAGTCGCCGGTCTCAAGGTTAAGGTTCTAGAGAGCGAAGACGCGGACGTGCGGCCGCTGTGGATTGCGGACCTAGGCGATGCCCGACTGATCCTTTCTGGCTCTGCCGCAGACGCCGACTACGAGACGGCGCTCAAGGCATTTGCCGAAGCCCCAGTGCTTCATCACAGCGAAGACGGAAGCGCCGAGAGCGCTCCGTCTGGGTTACCTGCACCAACTAACTAAAAGTGACAGATTCCAGCTGCTCTTCGTAGCTGGTAGTGACGCCCTCGCCAGCAGTTTCCACTGCCTGTGCGAGGGTTTCTTCGTCTAAACCGCTCAAACGGGTCTTGGCTAAGTAGACATCGACGCGCTCGCGCTTCGACTTCTGCGGATGGATGGTTACCGAGCGCAGCTTGTCCTCGCTAAAGCTTAAGACGATAGACCCGGAGAAGTAAGAGATTTCATTTTCGGACGCAGTGTGCGGTGTGCCGAAAAATTCCTCTGCGAGGTTGCGGGGATCCCCGAACAGGAGCGAACCTGCGGAACCTGACTTGGATACGAAATCGACGCGGTCACCTGGGTAGCCGTAAACCTGCATTAGAACTCATCCTTGGGGTTTTCTTCAAGAGACTCGTCTGGGGAGCCGGCTGCTGGCGATTCCCCAGGCTCCGACTCTGCGTCTACACGGCCCAGGGCTTGTTCGACGCGGCGCGCTGCACCATCAAGGTGCGCCTCGCAGGCCTTGGCCAAAGCCTCGCCGCGCTCCCAGTACTTCAGTGATTCGTCGAGCCCCATCTGGCCGAGCTCCAGGATCTTTACGGTCTCGATGAGCTCGTCACGAGCCTGCTCGTAGGAGAGTTGCTCTACTGGCGGAAAAGCATCTTGGCCCGGGGTGCCGGAACCGATGGTGTCATTCATATTTCCCTCTAACTTCTATCTTGTGGTTGTGTTTTTCGTAGCTGTCTTGGGTTGCTGTCTTGGTTTGAAACTATGGCTAGTTGCTTAGTCCGCGGGCTTAGCTGCCATGGCCGCTGCGGTTATGGAACCGTCACCAACCCTGATGCGCAGCTGCGATCCTGGAGGCGATTGCTCATAAGAAGTAACAACCTCAGGACCTGAGCCATCCCGGGGGACTACCTGCACGATTGAGTAACCGCGCTCCAAGGTGGCTGAGGGGCCAAGCGCCGAAACCTGCGCACGCAAGGCCGCGATGCGATTTGTTTCGTTATCCAGCAGGTAGCGGATGTCGCGATTTATCAATGCACGGGAACGCTCCAGCTCCTCACGGCGAGCATTGATCGGCGTCATTGGGTCTGCCAGAACTGGGCGGGAGCGAATGTTTTCCAGACCGCGTCTTTCCCGCTCAACCCAGCCACGCAGGGCCGCTGCCATGCGGGAGCGTGCCTCATCGATCAAGGCGTACTCCTCAGCGACGGAAGGGACGACGCGCTTGGCGGCGTCGGTAGGCGTGGCGGCGCGCAAGTCTGCGATGTTGTCCAGCACTGGGTTGTCTGGCTCGTGCCCAATGGCTGAGACCACTGGGGTCTGAGCGGATGCCACCGCACGCTGCAGGGCTTCCTCGGAGAAGGGGAGGAGGTCTTCTACCGAGCCGCCGCCACGCGCGATGATGATGACATCGACTTCTGGGTCAGCATCGAGAGTCTGGAGAGCATCGATCACCTGCGGCACCGTATTGGCACCCTGCACCGCGGTGTTGATGACGCGGAATTGAACGGCCGGCCACCTGTCCTTGGCCACTGCCAAGACGTCGCGTTCGGCCGCGGAACCGCGCCCGGTAATCAGACCGACCTTGTGCGGAAGATAGGGAAGCGGCAGCTTGCGGGAAGGATCAAAAAGACCTTCCTTTGCAAGCTGCTGGCGCAGCATCTCAATGCGGGCCAAGAGATCACCCACCCCAACGTGACGGATCTCAGTAGTCCACAGGGAGAACGAACCGCGTCCAGCGTAGAAAGCTGGCTTACCGTAGACCACTACTCGATCGCCATCTTTGAGCGGCGTGGGCATCTTCAGCACCATGTCCGTGGGGCAGGTTAATTGCACGGACTTTTCTTGTTCGACGTCGCGCAACGTCAGATAAGAAAGCTTCCATGAGCGTTTGACGTTTACCTGGGTCAGCTGGCCTTCTACCCAAAGAAAACCGAGACGCTCAATCCAGCCCTTGACTTGGTCATTGACCTTGCCAACGGGCCAGGGCGTCTCCGGGGAGTTTGCCGGTTGATTCACAAAGCAGCCTTTCTGCACAGCGTTGTATGCCTCATAGTCTATTGCCCTTGCCGGACACGTGACCGCCCGGGGCTGCGAGCTCGGGCGTATTTACCGGTCACGCCCTGCTGTGCAGTACTCGTGCTGTACTCCTCACACTCTCTCGTAGCACGAGGATAAGCCACCCAATCTACTGTTGTCTACGACTTTTAGATACTCTGGAGGCCATGACTGAGACTGGCAAGAACGTTCTCCTGGCGGCACCGCGCGGCTACTGCGCTGGCGTCGATCGCGCAGTTGAGACGGTGGAGAAGGCGCTGGAGAAGTACGGCGCCCCAATTTATGTCCGCAAGCAGATCGTCCACAACCGCTACGTTGTGGAATCCCTGGCCAAGCGCGGCGTCATCTTCGTCGAAGAAGCCTCCGAAGCACCGGAGGGTGCACACCTGGTTTTCTCTGCTCACGGCATCGCGCCTGCCGTGCGTGCTGAGGCTGAGGGCCGTAAGCAGCTCACGCTCGATGCTACCTGCCCGCTGGTGACCAAGGTGCATAACGAGGCACGTCGTTTCCACCGCGACGGCTACCACATCCTGCTCGTGGGGCACGAGGGCCACGAGGAGGTCGAAGGCACCGCCGGTGAAGCACCTGAGGTAACGCACCTCGTTGATGGTGTAGAGGGCGTCGCCAAGCTGCCTGATTTCCTCCAAGAAGAAAAGCTCATCTGGCTGTCCCAGACCACGCTTTCGGTGGATGAGACCATCACCATCGTCAACCAGCTGCGCGAGCGTTTCCCGCACCTGGAGAACCCGCCTTCAGACGATATTTGCTACGCCACCCAGAACCGTCAGGAGTCGGTGAAGAATATCGCTCCGAAGTGCGATCTGATGATCGTCGTGGGCTCCAAGAACTCTTCTAACTCTGTGCGTCTCGTCGAGGTTGCCCTGGAGGCAGGCTCTAAGGCTTCCCACCTCGTTGACTTCGCGAGCGAGATTGATGAGGCATGGCTGGAAGGTGTGGAGACCGTAGGCGTTACCTGTGGCGCTTCCGTACCTGAGCTGCTTGTGCGCGAGGTCCTCGAGTTCCTCGACGAGCGCGGCTACTCCAACGTCGAGCAGGTTACGACGTCCACGGAGACCATTCAGTTCTCCCTGCCGCGTGAGCTGCGCCCAGCACGTACTGCACAAGGCGCTAAGGCTTAAGGCCGGAAACTTAGATACCGCGCTAAAGGCACTGAAAGACCCGACTTTCATCTCCAGTCAAGGAGGGGAGTCGGGTCTTTCTCTGTCTCTTGCTTCGCGGCAGAATCTAGTCCTCGTAGAGGTTCTCGTCGAGGGGAGAAGCTGGCTTGGCCTTGGGCTCTTTAGCAGGCTGCTTGTCGACGTCACCTGCGCGGCGCTGCGGATCCGGGCGACGCGGGGCGAAATCGGAGTCGTCGTATTCCGCCGAGCTAACGCTCGCAGCTCGCTCGCGAGCCTCGCGCTCGACTGCTTGCTGTCGCCGGCGCTCTTCGCGGTCCATTTCCCGGAGGCGTCCGGTGCGCTGACGAGCTGTTTCTTTCGCCTTCTTATCGCGGGCGATGAGTTCCGCAACGGAAAGTCGCTCATCACGATTGCGTCTTTCTGCCTTTTGTTGAGCGCGGCGGGCAACCTGGGCTTTGACGTTGCGTGACTTGGCATTGTTCTTGCCGTTCCACAGCCTAAACACGGCAAGGAGAGCACACAGAAGGAAGACGATGATCAGCCACGGAAAGCGCTGGAGGAATGGGAAAGCTGTGGTCAAAAGGGAGGTAGTGGAGAATGGGGAGGCCCCTTCCGGTGCCGCTTGCACGGCCAAAATCCACGATGTTGAAACAATGGCCACCGTAAACAGCAAGGGGATGCTGATCACCAAGAGATACAACCCGCGGGGGTTGACCAAGAAAGTCATGGCGAGTGCGCCGAGCGTGAAAACGGCGAAAAATGGCCAGCCGATCGAACCCACGACGATCGTGATGAGTGCTGCAACGATTAACGCAGCTACCAGACCAAAGAGGGCCTTGGGCAGCGTTAGCCCGTGCACGGCGGCAGATTCACGTCCGGCTCGGGGGTTTCGATTTTTGGCAAGTGACACGCCGGACGATTCTACAGGCTTTGCTGGCCCTTTCGGTATTTTCTTGGCCGAATGTGGCGAAATTAATTGCCTAATAGTTAATCTTCGAAACGCGGCCGACGTGGTTCGGCCTGTACCGGCTGGGGTTCCACGGGGCGTCGGTCGGTGCGCGCAGGAATTTCTAGCTCATACAAGCGGCGCGCGGTGACACCGACTCTAGAATCCAAGGAACCCAAACTCGAGTTGTAGGCTTCGACTGCCTTTTCCAGGCTGCGGCCGACCTTGTTGTAGTGCTCGTTGAGCGTGCCCAGCCTGGAGTAGAATTCGCTGCCAAGCCTCTGGACTTCCCTGGCCTTTTCGGAGAGGTCCTCGTGGCGCCAGCCCAGAGCAACAGTGCGTAAAAGTGCGAAGAGCGTGCTCGGGGTAGCGATGACAATGTTGCGCTCGAAGGCGAATTCCAAGAGCTCGGGGTCGACGCCCAGCGCGGCATCGAGGAAAGGATCCGCCGGTACAAAGAGCACCACGAACTCCGGCGTGGGAGAAAAGGCTTCGATGTAGTCGCGATGGGCCAGCGCCTGGACATGATTGCGCAACAGATGCGCGTGGCGTCTTAAATAGCCCGCATGCTCTTCCGGGTCCTCGGTTTCAAGGGCATCAAGATAGGAAGAGAAGGGGACTTTGGCATCTACGATGACGCTGCGCCCACCCGCGAGGTGGATGACTAGGTCGGGGCGGACCGTGGTGCCTTGAATTCGGGCCGTGGCCTGCGTATTAAAGTCGACGTGCTTGAGCATGCCGCCGATTTCAACCACGCGCTCGAGCTGCATCTCTCCCCATCGGCCGCGCACGTTCGGCGAGCGTAGTGCGCCAACCAGCTTGTCGGTTCTGTCGGTTAGTTTCGTGGAGGTACGCGTCACAGCCTGGACCTGACTCGACAACGCTGCGAGTTCCGTGGCGCGGCTTTCCTCGAGCTCCTGCAGCTGGTAGCCCAACCTATCCATCGCCTTTTCCAGCGGGGCAAGCTCTGCCTGGCGGCGCTGTGATTCCTGGAGGGCGGGGTGTTCGGCAGAAGGCTGGGATGAGCTAGAGCTATATGCGCGTGCCAACCATCCGAGGATGGCTCCCAGGATGACGCCGAAAAACAACAAAAGCACGGGCAAGGCAGTAGACATGCTCACCACCCTTGCACGTGCTCAGGACATCCCGGTTTAATCCTTCTTGTCTGGATGCAACAAGTGTTCGAAACGGGACATTGCTCGCTGGACGCTACCTCGAACAACGTGGGCGCGGGCACCGCGCGATGCAGGGGCCTCCTCGTCACCGATGTTATTGGGCCGGGCATCCATGTTGACTGCGTCGTCGAGCCTGTCTCCCACGCCTTCGTGTGCGACGTCGGCAGGCGCCGCATTGGGGGCTTTGTGATCCGGCATTGTCAGCCACTCGGCGCGCTTATGTTCGCCCTGCTCCTGGGTGTAGCGACCGATGAGGAAGCCGGCGACGGTAGCAAAGTGCAGTTCTTCGGCTGTTTTCTCTCCGGATTTCAGCTTCATCATGTCTTGGAAATAGCGGTAGGCAACCGCGAACATGGCAGCGGCCGGTACCGCCAGGAATGCACCTACGAGATTGAAGAGTGCAGAACCCACGGTGACGGAGGTTAAGACCACCACTGGGTGTAGGTTCATGGCCTTGGACTGCAGCCATGGGGAAAGCACGTTTCCCTCAAGTTGCTGGACCACCAAGACCAGAAGAAGGACGAGCAACGCCTTCGTGACTCCCAGCGAGACCAGTGCAATCGTCACGGACAGGGCGCCGGCCACGATGGCGCCGACAAAAGGAATGAAGCCTGCGATAAACGTGATGATGGCCAATGTCAGCGCGAGCGGAACGCCAATAATCGCGAGGCCGATGCCGATGAAGACGGCATCTACTAGCGATACGAGAGCCTGCGCGCGGACGAAGCCGCCCAAGGTGTTCCAACCGCGGGTCAAAAGCTCGGTGAGGTGCCAGCCGGTGCGGCGCCCCGTGGCTTCGCGCAGCCAGGGCAGAAAGTGGTGGCCGTCCTTGAGGAAGAAGAACGTGAGGACCAGGACCACCATCAATGTGACAATCATGGAAGTGGCCTGGCCGATGCCGTTAAAGACGGAGCCGGCGATGGAGCCTGCCTGCTTCTGTGCCCACAGGGCGATCTCGTCGATGTAGGTTCCGATCTCATCCTCGTTAAGGTTCAACGGTGGCTGTTGTACCCACAAGCGAAGAGCCTGGATACCGTTTGCGGTCTGCAGATACAGCGTCTGTGATTGGCGCACAAAGTTAGGCGCAATGAAAAGGAAAAGCGCGCCCAACCCGCTGAAGGAAACGAGGATAGTCAGTACAGCGGCAAGTGAACTCGGTACGTGATGGCGCCGTAGCCATCCTGCGACAGGTGCGAGCACAGTACAGATAATGAGTGCCAACAGAATCGGCAGGATGCCGCGCCAGAAGTTTCCAGCCATGCGGAATAGCGCATAGAGGAATACACAAATAACAAAAAGGCGCAGAGCCCACAGCGAGGTCGACTTGATGACCTCGCCGACGACAACGGAACGGTCGACCTGATCTCCCGGTGGGTGAGGGGAGACGTCGTCAAGCGATGTCGCGTCGACGGAACCATCGAAACGATCGCCAAGCCCAGCTTGGTCCAGATCAGACTTGTGTCCAGAAGGCGGCATGGATGATGCGGAAGGCGATTGAGAACTCACCCCACCATCTTGCCTGAAAAAATTCCGCGTGCGTTAGGATTGCCCCTGTGAGTCTTACACTTGGAATCGTCGGCCTGCCTAACGTTGGCAAGTCCACGCTGTTTAATGCCCTGACCCGTTCCGACATTTTGGCGGCCAACTACCCGTTCGCCACGATTGAGCCGAACGTTGGCCTCGTGGAGCTGCCGGATCATCGCCTTAACCGCTTGGCGGAGATCTTTAGCTCCGAGCGCATCCTGCCTGCGACCGTGTCCTTTGTGGACATCGCCGGCATCGTGGAAGGCGCGTCCAAGGGCGAGGGCATGGGCAACGCCTTCCTCGCTAACATCCGTGAGGCAGACGCGATCTGCCAGGTGGTTCGCGCTTTCTCTGATGACAATGTCATCCACGTTGATGGCAAGGTTGACCCAGCGCACGACATCTCTGTGATCAACACTGAGCTGATTCTGGCCGATCTGCAGACCATCGAGAAGGCTCTGCCGCGACTGGAGAAGGAAGCGCGCAAGAACAAGGATCTGGCTGAGACCGTTGAGGCCACCAAGAAGGCGCAGGAAATCCTAGAGGATGACCGTACCTTGTTCGCTGCTTCCAAGAACGGCGAAATCGACCTCGCTCTCGTGCGTGAGTTGCACTTGATGACTTCGAAGCCGTTCCTGTACGTCTTCAACTCTGATGAAGCAGTGCTTACCGACGACGCGAAGAAGGCCGAGCTCGCCGAGCTCGTTGCCCCAGCAGAGTGCGTGTTCCTTGATGCCCAGACTGAGACCGAGTTGCTTGAGCTCGACGAGGACGAAGCGATGGAGCTCCTCGAGTCCGTCGGCCAGACCGAGCCTGGCCTGGCAACTCTGGCTAAGGCAGGTTTTGCAACGCTCGGCCTGCAGACCTACCTGACTGCTGGTCCGAAGGAAGCCCGCGCTTGGACCATCAAGCAGGGTTCGGCTGCTCCGCAGGCTGCGGGGGTAATCCACACCGACTTTGAGAAGAAGTTCATCAAGGCCGAAATCGTTTCCTTTGATGACCTCGACGCCGCTGGCACCATGGCCGAGGCCCGCGCCGAGGGCAAGGTCCGCCAAGAGGGCAAGGACTACATCATGCAGGACGGCGACGTCTGCGACTTCAAGATTGGTGGCTAGCGCTCGCCTGAGATTAAAACTGTAGTCTCAGCATTGCTTGAGCCGCCGAGTTGTTGGCAACTCGGCGGCTTGCTAACCTAAAATTCCTGAAGGGGAGTAGCTCCTCCGCGGCCCCCATGGCGGCGGATGGATGGTCGACATACTGGTGCCTATGCGCCCGGCCACCCAGCTTGCGAAATTCGTGAGTGAGCGATACCTTCGGTCCGTAGCTCCTACGTTGACCGGTCCTCCCCAAACCGCATACGGATGGCCGTGTCACGCCGACTAACCGAAGGTATCTGTATGGCACTTCCTTCCGAGCAGCTCCTGCTTGAGCGTTTCATGAAGCTGTCCATCGCGACGGCTGTTCTCACCATTGTCTTAAAGGTCCTTGCGGCCATGCTTACTGGTTCCGTCGGCTTCCTGTCTGACGCTTTGGAATCCGGAGTCAACCTCGTTGCCGCAGTCGTGGGCTTCATCGCCCTTCGTATTGCCGCGAAGCCGGCTGACGCGAACCATCAATTCGGCCACGGCAAGGCCGAGTATGTTTCCGCGTTGGTAGAGGGTGCGATGATCTTTGTCGCCGCAGCACTCATCATTTATACCTCTGCATTGCGCTTGCTCAACCCCCAGCCCTTGGAACAGCCAGGCATTGGTCTGGCGCTTTCGACGCTAGCTTCGGTTCTTAATCTGGCTGTCGGTCTGGTGTTGCTGAAAGCGGGCAAGAAATATCGTTCGGCAACGCTTCGAGCCGACGGCCATCACGTGCTGACTGACGTGTGGACTTCTGTTGGCGTCCTCGTGGGCATCGCGCTGGTTGCCCTGACGGACTGGCTGTGGCTCGATCCGATCGTCGCTTTTGCAGTGGGCATCAATATCCTGTGGACCGGTTACAAGCTGCTCAAAGAATCCTTGAGTAGCCTGCTTTCCGAGTCCCTGCCCAAGGAAGAGCACGCTGAGCTTGATGCGCGACTTACTGAGCTTGAGGAAGAATTCGGCGTGTTGTTCACGTCGCGGCGTACCATCGCATCGGGCCGCCAGCGCTTGGTCTATCTCACCATGGACGTGCCTGGTGGGTGGACAGTTCTTGCGGCCCACGACATCGCGGATCGCATCGAGGACAACATCGACGAGCTTTTCCCAGGCGCCGAAGTGTTCATCCACGTCGAGCCCGCCGGCACGGTGCATCGCCGCATCTTGCGCATGCCTTAAGCGGGTTCACGCAGGCTAGCCAGAGCCATACCGTTTTCCATAGCCCACAGGCATGCTGCTACAGGCGCAGCGCCTTCATGGCCGCCATGCCCGTGGTGATGAGCCTCTGGAAGCGCTGCGGCGGCAGTAGCTCCGAGGGTGCCAGCGGGTGCAGCTTTTGCTCGGCTACGGTGCGCTCATTTGCCCACAAGCGCATGCCGGTAATACCGTGGCGGTGATTGAGGCCGGACTCCTTTACGCCGCCACCCGGCGCGGCAATAGAACCATATGCTGCGGCAAAGCCCTCGTTGATATTGACCATGCCCGCTTCTAACTGGGAAGCAACCTCCCAGCCGTGGCGGGAGCTGCCCGACCACACTGAGGCGCATAGGCCGTAGTTCGTGTCATTTGCTGCGTGGATGGCAGCAGCATCAGAATCGACCTCGTACACAGCCAACACTGGGCCGAAGGTCTCGTTAGCGAAGAGCTCCATTTCCTGCGTTACCCCAGTGAGCACCGTGGGCTCAAAGAAAAACGGACCGAGTTCCGGGCGATGCTTTCCGCCGTAGACAATGGTTGCGCCCTTGTCCACAGCATCGCGCACATGGGCTTGGACGACGTCGAGCTGCTTTTGCGAAGTCAGGGAGCCGATAGTTGCGGCATCGGAGAAGGCTGCGCCCAGAGTCTGTTCGTCGAGGGCTTTCGTAAGCGCAACGAGGAAGTCCTCATAAATGTCTGTGTGCACGTAGGCACGTTCGGCGGACATGCACAGTTGGCCCGAGGACGAGAAGGCCGTGCGCACGGCGCCGCGAGCAGTGGGCTCAAGGGGGGCGTCGTCAAGCATCAGCATTGGATTCTTACCGCCGAGCTCCAACATTGTGGGGATGAGACGTCCGGCCGCCTGGGCAGCAATGGACTTGCCCACCTTGGTGGAACCTGTAAAGGAAAGACCGTCGACGAGGGGGACCAAGGCGTCGCCCACCTCGGCGCCGTTGCCCGGTACGAGCTGCCAGGCAGCCTCCGGGAGGCCGGCCTCAATCGCCAGTCGGCGGACCAAGATTGCCGTCAGTGTGGTCTGGGAATCAGGCTTGTGAACCACAGAGTTGCCAGCAGAAAGCGCCGCCAGCACGTCGCCCACGCCCAAGGAAAGCGGATAGTTCCACGGGGAGATGAGCCCCACGACGCCTAGTGGGTAGTGCTGGGTGCGCGTCTTGGTGAGCACGGGCAACGCGCCGGGATGGCGCGCCGAGCCAAAGGCCTTGCGTATGTTCACGCCATAAAAGCGCGCGCAGTTATAGAGGTCCATCACCTCGTCGTAGGCGTGCGAGCGGGACTTGCCGTTCTCAGCCTGAATGAGGTCGAGGATGAGCTCTTCATGCTTCCGGATTAGGTCGTGAAGCTTGAGCAGTATGCGCCCGCGATTGCCGTGGCCCACCCCGGCCCGTGCGGTGGTGACGGCAGCGGCGACGTCCTCAGGCGTGGCCGTGGGGAAGGAGAAAAGCTCTTCACCAGTAAACGGCATGAGTGCTGTGTGTTGAGCGCCGGAACCGCGCACGTCGCCTACCGGGTTGGTGGCCAGGAAATCAGAGACGCGCGGCGGGAGATGAGCACTAGTGAAGGTTTTCATGGGGTCTATGGTGCCAGAAATCTATTGTGATACGTATCGCAATCATGGTGTGGGTGTGAGTAGCATGGCTTCATGCCAACGCTTTCAAAAATTCCCAACCCGCAGATTCGGGAAACTATTGCGCCACTGGTCAGGTCCGGCGAGGCGGCCGCCCCTCTTGGTGTCATTGACATTGCCGCCTTCGACTTCAACGCGGAACAAATGGTGACGCGTGCGGGTGGGCTTCCCATCCGCGTGGCGTCAAAGTCGGTGCGCAGCGTCGCCGCGTTGCGCCGGGCTTTCGAGCACGACGGCTACCAAGGGATCCTGGGGTTTAGCGTTCCCGAGGCATTGCACCTCTACGAGGAGGGTTTTCGCGATATCGTCGTGGCTTATCCCAGCGTTCACCGTCCGGCCTTGGCGTGGTTAGGTGCCGACGCTGGTGTACGGGAAGCGATTACGGTCATGGTGGACTCCGTGGAGCTGCTCGACCTCCTCGCGCCGGGCATGCGAGTGGCCATCGACATTGACTGTACTTTGCACCTGCCCGGCGTGGTCATCGGTCCGCGGCGCTCACCCATCCGCACTCCTGAGCAGGTGGACCAGCTAGCCCGCGAGATTCTCAAACGGGATCTTCGCCTAGTGGGCATGATGGCCTACGAAGGCCAGGTGGCCTCTGTGGCAGACGAGGAGAAGGGGCCGACTGGCGCCATCAAGCGGTGGCTGCGCACGAAGTCGATGGACGTCCTTGCTCTGCGGCGCCGAGAGTGCATCGCGGCAGCGCGTGCCCATGCTGACCTTGAGTTCGTCAACGGCGGCGGCACGGGCAGCCTCCAAGAATCTGCAGCGGAAGGAACCCTGACTGAGCTGGCTGCCGGCTCGGGTTTCTACACCCCGGCCATCTTCGATCAGTTCACTGGCATCAACCACAAGGCGGCAGCGTTCTTCTGCTGCGAGGTCTCGCGCCTGCCCGCGCCGGGATGGGCCACCGTCAACTCGGGCGGCTGGATTGTCTCCGGCCCGCCTGCCAAGGACCGCGTTCCCGTGCCGGTGTGGCCAAAGGGCTTGAAGTACTCCGGCATGGAGGGCGCCGGCGAGGTGCAGTCACCGCTGCATGGCCCGGCTGCTAAAGACCTGTGCGTGGAGGACCTCGTGTGGTTCCGTCACGCCAAGGCTGGCGAGATGACCGAGCACCTCGACGGGCTGCTGGCAGTGGACGCGAACAACAAGGTTAAAGATTGGGATACCTATCGTGGAAAGGGCTGGACCTTCAGATGAGCAAGTTAATCGGCGCACGTGGCGCCAAGAATAAGGGCTTTAGTAACTGGTCGGGCTCCGTGCGCGCCAACCCGCAGGAGTTTCTGCAGCCTCGGTCAATTGAGGAGGTATCCCAGGCAGTGCAGCGTGTGGGCAGCGTGCGTACCGTCGGCGCGGGGCATTCCTTCACACCGGTGGCGGCCAGTGATGGCGTGATGATGAACCTGGACTACTTAAGCGGCATCGTTAATGTGGACAGGCAGCTTAAGCGCGTGCGATTCCTGGCGGGAACCCGCCTGCGTGACGTGCCGCGTTTGCTGCGGCCATTTGGCTTGGCTTTGGCTAACCAGGGTGATGTTGATCCCCAGTCGCTGGCAGGCGCGATCTCCACGTCAACCCACGGCACAGGTATTGGTTTCACCGGCTTCGCGGGTACGGTCACGGGCCTTAGGCTTGTCGACGCCGACTGTCAGCTGCGTAGCTTCTCCCTCGACGAGGACCCGGAACAGCTCAGGCTCGTCGTGGTCAGCATTGGTGCGCTCGGCGTTGTGGTTGAGGTTGAGGTGCAATGCGTCGACGCCTTCGACCTGTTTGCGGATGAATCGGGCGGGGACATCGACGACATCCTCGATAACTTCGAGGCCTACTCCCGCGAAGTCGACCACTTTGAGTGCTACTGGTTCCTACACACGCAGGCGGCAATGACCAAGCGTAATACGCGTCTTGCGCCTGGCGAGCCAACCCCGGGTGGCAAGATGGCGCGGCGCTCCAAGATTAAGCAATTCGTGGACGATGGGGTCTTGGGTAACGGCGCCTATGCGGCGTTATTGGGGATTGGGCGCGTGGTGCCGCAGACTATCCCGTCCTTCAATAAGTTTGCTACCTCGGTGATTTCGCACAATCGCTACCGCGCGAGCGCGCACGTGGTCTTTGTTTCGCCGCGTCGCGTGCGTTTCCATGAGATGGAGTACGCAGTGCCGTTGGCGGACGGGCCTGAAGCGGTGCGAGAGATCCGGCGTTTTATTGATGCACAGGGCTGGCAGATTGCTTTCCCGCTGGAGCTACGTACCACGGCACCTGACGACGTCGCGTTGTCTACCGCCAACGGCCGCGAGTCGATGTACATCGCGTTCCACGTCCCGCGTTTCAAAAACCCATACGAGTACATGCCAAAGGTGGAACCCATTCTGAAGGATGTCGGCGGCCGCCCGCATTGGGGCAAGCTGAACACCTTGACGCGGGCAGACTTCTCCGCGCTGTATCCGCGCTTCGACGAGTTCTGTGCCTTGCGTGAGCAACTGGACCCGCAGTGGCACTTTGGTTCTGATTACACGCGGAGGGTCTTCGGTTAGAGCGTAGTTGTTCCCGTAAATGAAAACCATTATCATTTGCGGAATGACTACACCCGTGACTGTTCTTTCTGGATTCCTGGGCAGCGGCAAGACCACGCTGCTCAACCACCTGCTGGCTAACCGACAAGGCCGCAAGCTAGCCGTCATCGTCAACGACTTCTCCGAGGTAAACATCGACGCGGCGCTCGTTGCAGGGGAGGGCCACCTCGAACGCGGCGAAGACCGTTTCGTGGAGTTGTCCAACGGCTGCATCTGTTGCACCCTGCGTGAGGATCTCGTAGAGTCCGTTGCCCGCCTCGCGCAATCGGGCAAGTATGACCAGATCATCATTGAGTCGACCGGCATCTCCGAGCCGATGCCGGTTGCCGCCACTTTTGAGTGGGAATTTGAAGACGGATTCAAACTGCAGGACTACGCGAACATTGACACTATGGTTTCTTTGGTTGATGCTTCCACGTTCATGGACCAGCTCCGGCGGGGCCGCAGCCTCGTTTCGCAGGGCATCGAGGCCACCCCGCAAGACGATCGGACAATCGCTGATCTCCTCGTGGACCAGGTGGAGTTTGCCGATCTCATCCTCATCACCAAGACCGATCTCGTCGAACCTGCCGAGACCGAGCGCGTCATCGCCACGGTCAAGGCGATGAACACCCGTTGCAAGGTAGTTCCCGTGACCAATGGCGTCATCGCTACGGAGCTCATCCTGGATGCCGGCCTCTACAACCTCTCCACGGCTGCAGCCTATCACGGCTACGCGGAAGAGCTCGCCAACCCTCACACCCCGGAGACCGAGGAGTATGGCATCTCCTCCGTGGTATTTCGCTCCGATAGGCCGTTCAATCGTGAGCGACTGCTCAAGGCGCTGCGCGCGAGTACCGGGCTGGTTCGCTCCAAGGGGTATTGCTGGATCGACACGGACTTGCGCGTGGCCCATGCCTGGCAGCAGGCGGGCCCTAACCTGCAGATCCAGCCGGCCTCACTGTGGGCCTCCAACGGAGTGACGCCGGGCTCTGAGGTCGTGCTCATCGGTGTGGAGTTCAACGCGGAGGAGACGCTGCGCAACTTTGAGGACGCAGTGCTTTCCGACGCCGAGGTAGCCGCTCTGCTGCCCAGCTAGCGCCATGCGCTGATTAAGGGTCTGATACCGTTTTAGGGTTCGTTTTAACTCCATATTTGTCAAGAAGGTGTTTCCTACGTCCGCTGAGCAGAAACTCATCACCCCAACATTCGTCTTTGCATGGCTGGTTAATTTTGCCCAATTCATGGTCTTTTACCTGTTGGTGACGATCATGGCTTTGTATGCGGTGCAACAGTTTGGGGCATCAGACACAGCGGGCGGCTTTGCCTCCAGCTCCTTCGTGGTCGGTGCGACCATTGCGCGACTGTTCTCGGGATATCTGGTTGATGCGGCAGGACGTAAAAAGTCCCTCTTGGTCTCGTTGGTTCTCGTGACCGTGGCATGTGCCGCGTATTTTGTTGCGCACTCGTTGGCACTGCTTATCGTCGTGCGCATCATTCATGGCCTGGGTTATGCGGTGGCGTCGACTGCCGTCATGGCCGTGGCACAGTCCGTCATTCCTGACCATCGCCGTGCTGAGGGCACGGGCTACTTTGCCTTGGGAACTACCCTTGCCACCGCTTTTGGCCCGGCGGCAGGACTGGCTATCGTCGGTGCGAGTGGCTACAACACCATCTTCGTTGTGGTGCTCAGCCTCACGGTATGTGCCTTGGCTTTGACACTGGCACTCAAGATTCCTACGCAGGAGCGCCCCAGCGTGACCTTTAGCCTGGCCAACATCGTCCACCCGGCGGTCGCGCCCTTTGGCTTCTTCATGCTTCTCATCGGCGTTGCTTATGCAGGCATCATCACGTACCTCAACGCTTATGCTGACGCGTCCGACCTGGCGACGGGCGCCAGCTTCTTCTTCATTGCCTATGCGATTGTCAGCCTCGCGATGCGCTTTGTCTTGGGCCGTGTCCAGGATCGCCACGGCGATAACGTCATCTTCTACGGTGCACTCGCTTCGTTCATGATTGGTCTCGTGGTGCTTGCTATCGCAGTAGCTGACTGGGAGGTCGTCATCGCGGGTGCTTTGGTTGGCTTGGGCTATGGCTCCATCATGCCGGCGGCGCAAGCGGTGGCCGTGCGCCTCGTGGCTCCGCACGAGATGGGCGCGGGTATTTCGACGCTCTTCTTACTCCTCGACATCGGAATCGGCTTTGGCCCCGTGGTCTTGGGCATGCTGATTTCTGCGCTGGGCTACTCCGCTATGTATTGGGTGCTTGCCGCAACCGTGGCCGTGGCGACGGTGCTGTACTACTTCGTGCATGGTCGGCGCGCATACGGCGAAACAGTGCACGTTACGGCTGCCACTGCTTAGCTCCTCGGTCTGCGGCTGGTGCAGCACAGCCATTTCTTAGCGACCTGCGCAGCGTGAAACTTCAGTGCGGAAACTCCTGGGGCGGACGTCACAGTATTTATTTACACTAGGCGGCACATGCTCAACGACTTTGTAGTTATACGTGACAGGAGACTGCCATGGAAAAGCCCGATGCTTTCAACTTCGCCCCGTTGGTCGGAGTGGCGCTAGCAAAGCCGCGTCCGCTCCGGCTCAAGATTCGCAGCCGCAAAAAGCTACCGCATCTGGAGGCGCATACCCTCGACATCGCGCCTTTCAGGGGAGCACAGTTGCAGATGACGATGAGAGAGCTCATCGACTTCGCTCCTGCCGAACACGGCATCATCATCGATGGCAAGAGCCTTTCCGCGCAAGAGGTGGATGAGCTGCGTCCCCAGGCCCGCACTCAACTTGAATCCGCGCGTCAGTGGGTCGAAGAAAAATACGGCGTTGCTCCTGCCGCGCCTGTTAATTACCAAGAGGGGCCTTACGACGGCCCCATCGACGCCGACCTGCCAGAGTTCGTACTGCGTGCATGCGGCGAAATCTACGAGGTCAGCGGGGAACTGCCAGCAAGCAAACGTGCAGAATTCTTGGATGCCCGTTATCACAAAGACGATCCCCGTGGAGCGTGGCTCTCGCTGCACGGTAAGGCAGGACCTAACGGTTTTGTCCTCAGACCTAACTTTGCTTACCGCCCGGCGTGGTCGGTACAACCTAGCCCGCAGCAGTGGGTGGCCGACATAGAGACTTTCCCGCGCACCGCGGAATGGATTCCCGATTGGCTCGTGATTCAACTCCAGGAGGCACAGTAATGACTTTCGTTGACACTATCGACTGGGCGAGCCATGACCCGGAAGCCGTATTCTTCGATGCATCGCGTGTCCGTGACACTGCCGAAAGAGTTGAGGCACTCACGGCGATGCTTGAGTTCGGTTGGGCACCGCCAATCAAGCTGCTGCCGGAGCTGGCGGACAACCCAGAGCTCTGCGCGCAGGACGCCCCAGTCATTGAAAAGCTCATCGCTGCAGGCGCCGATCCCAACGCTGTCAATCGCTTTGGCGAAACCGTCTGGGTTCATTTGGTTCGCTCCCTAGCGTCGGATGAGGAGCAGTGGCCGGTGTACCAAGCGTTGCTGACTGTTGAGCCGGACCTTCAGATCAGCGCACGAAGCCTGTTCAATCCACTGCTCAACCAGCGCCACTTTGGCCTCCTAGCCTTGTTGCGCCCTTATCTTCCTGCACAATCGATCAGCGTCCCAGTCGATCCTGCGACTTTGTGAGCCTCCGCGTCGCTGCAGTTGCACTGCTGGTTAGCGCAGCATTGGCGGGCCACGTGGGTGCCACACAGGTGTGGAATACGTAACTTCGCCCGCACAATCGGGGCACGTTCGTGGTTGCCGGAGTTGGTGCTGCGTAAGCTTGCGCCTATAGAACGCAACGCGTAAATGAATAAAACACGACCCAAAGGAAGTAAGCAGTGACTCGCCGGATCGTCCAAGCGCCCCAACTATCTTCATTGCACCTGGAAGTGCGGGAAGGCCTGGGACTGGACGCGAGGGGAGTGTTTGAAAACGAGTGGTTCTCCGGCGAGTTTGAGCGCAACCTTCAAGGGATGTCACTGACTGGGTGCATGGTTGCTGATTCCTCACTCGACGGAATCGACCTTTCCTCATCCACTTTCACCGAGTGCGAGCTGACCGGCCTCGATGCGCCGGGATGGAGGATGGCGCGCACCGTGCTTCGCGACGTCGAGGTGGCTGATTCCCGCTTTGGCGCTGCAGACTTCGCCGAAGCGGACCTCTTTTCGGTGAAGTTCAGTGGGTGCAAATTCGCCTGGACTAACCATTCTGGTGGAACATTGCGGGATGTCCTCTTTGAAGACTGCGTATTCGACGAAGTCGATTTGTCCCAGGCGCAGGCCCAACGCGTGGCCTTCCGGGGCTGCCGCGCGCGGACCCTGCGGGTGGATGCGGCGCGGATGAAAGACGTGGACTTCCGCGGCCTCGACTTCGACGCTATCTCTGGTGTGGGCTCCCTCAAAGGCGCGGTACTCACTAACACACAGGCCATCCACCTGGCACCTGCCATGGCGGCCTTTCTGGGGGCGATCGTCGACTAGCGTACAGCCCACCGCCGACCGCCGCCGACCGAGTCCGACCGGTGCCGACCGAGTCCGACCGGCACCGAGAGTAACCGCAGCAAAACGAAGAAGACACCCCACTCAGTGAGGTGCCTTCCTGTGTTAGTGCCTTAGTTTCTTAGGCGGTGACGGACTCGCGATCCTTGGTTTCCATGAGGTCGGAGACGCCGTTCTCGGCAGCGTCCCAGACTTTTTGGTCCTGGATGCCTGCGCGCTTGGCCACGATGGTGGCGCACAGTGCTTGGCCCGTGACGTTGACTGCAGTGCGGCCCATGTCGATGATTGGCTCGATTGCCAGCAGCAGACCAACGCCGGCGAGCGGCAGACCCAGGGTGGACAGGGTCAGCGTGAGCATGACGGTTGCACCGGTGGTGCCCGCGGTAGCAGCAGAGCCGATGACGGAGACGAAGATGATGAGTAGGTACTGCGTCAGAGTCAGGTCAATGTTGTAGAACTGAGCGATGAAGATGGCGGCGATAGCAGGGTAGACCGAGGCGCAGCCATCCATCTTTGTGGTAGCACCCAGCGGGATGGCGAAGGAAGCGTACTCGCGCGGAACGCCCATGGCCTGCTCGGTGTAGCGCTCAGTCACCGGCATAACACCCATGGAGGAGCGGGTAACAAAGCCCAGGGAGAACACTGGCCAGACGCGCTTGTAAAAGCCCATGACCGGAATCTTGTTGAAGGCAAGAACTGCTGGGTAAACCACGCCGATGACGAGTGCGAGGCCCACGTACATCGCGAGCACGAACTTGCCCAGGGAGCCCAGCGCGTCCCAGCCGTAGGTTGCAACTGCCTTACCGATGAGTGCTGCGGTACCAATCGGAGCCAGGCGGATGATCCACCACAGGACTACCTGGATGACCTTGAGGAAGGACTCGGTAAAGCGCAGGAATGGGTCGGCAGCCTTGCCAGCCTTCACTGCAGCAATACCCAGTGCCAAGGAGATGACGAGCAGCTGGAGTGCGCCGAAGCCCAAGGACACTTCGCCGTCGTCAAAGGAGGCCTTCAGGCCGATGAAGTTGGACGGCACAAGCTGCTGCAGGAACGCAGTCCAGGAGCCGATGTGGGAAGGCTCGGCTGCGCTGGCGGCATCCACGGTGGTGCCCACGCCCGGCTTCATCACGAGTGCGACGAGGATGCCCGTGATAACGGAGAAGAAAGCGGTGATGGCAAACCACACCAGGGTAGAGATAGCCAGCGAGGCGGCGTTAGCTACCTTGCGCAGGTTAGCCACGGAGGTTACCACTGCCGCGAAGATGAGCGGCGGGACCATCACCTTGAGTAGCTGGACATAAGCGCTGCCCACGCCGGTGAGGGTCTGGGTGAGCCAGGAGCCCTTCTCATCGTCGGCAGGCAGACCAGCGTCCATGCCGGATGCAATGAAACCCAGGATGAGGCCGATGATAAGGCCCGCGATAACCTGCGCGCCGAAGCCGGTTGTCCAGCCTGGCAGCTTGCGCGATTGCGTTGTTTGTTGAGACACGAAAATTCCTTTTACTACGAACTTGTGAGAGTTCGGCGTTGTAGACAACTTTGTACGTATTTGAACTGTCTAGTCCATCAATTATGAACTGATCGGTTCACTAATGACCTCAACACTGTACGGTGATTATAAATTCCCGTGCAACTATTGTGGGGTCGGACTCATGGTTGGGGCGCCCGGGGCATGCAAGGGGCGCTCCGTCAACCTTCGGGCCGCGTGGTGGTGCGGGTGATTTGAAAGGGAAATATCCTTCCGAAAACTTGCTGGAGCGAGGGGAATATCGGGAGAAACGGGTAAATCGGAAAAATGCTTCCTGTTTTGTGATTTCGAGGCTATTTTAGAGTTTGAAAAGCGTAAAAGGGAAGGATATTTCCGATATGAATCGCATCGATGGCTGGTTGTCTGAACTCGGAACCGCACTGCGGGAAAGCCGAAAGGCGTATCAATTGACTCAGGAAGAATTGGGCGAGTTGGTGGGAGTGAGCGACAGAACGGTCCGAGATGTGGAGCTGGGGACCGGAAAAGCCAGCTTTTCCACCGTGTTAGAACTGCTCAGCGCGGTGGGGCTGCGTGTTGAGGTCGTGAACGCATGACGACTAATGCCGCTGAGCGGGAACTGCGATTTCGCCGGGCTGCTTTTGAACTCTGAGAAGAGCCGCGAAAGAATTACGGAATTCGCTTCGTCCACTCCTCGGTGGAGTACTTCTCGGAAACGAGGCGCTCGGCCTCGGCAAGGGTGGCGTCGGAAAGCGTGGCGTCCTTGGCGCCGTAGCGAGTGGCGAACTCGCGGGCCATGGTCTCGATGATCTCCTCGCGCGCCACGCCGGTCTGGCGGCGCAGCGGATCCACGCGCTTCTTGGCGCTGGCCAGGCCCTTGGAGGAGACCTTTACCTTGCCGATGCGCAGCACTTCCATCATCTTGTCGGCGTCGATGTCGTAGCTCATCGTGGTGTGGTGGAGCACCGCGCCCGCGCGACGCTTCTGCGCAGCGCCGCCGATTTTGCCGCCGTCGGAGGTGATGTCGTTGATCGGCACGTACCAGGCGTTCACACCGTGCTTGGCCAGTGCAGCAAGCACCCACTGGTCGAGGTAGGCATAAGAAGCCTCGTAGGAGTAACCGGCCACCAGGGACTCCGGGGCGTAAATGGAGTACGTGATGCAGTTGCCGCCCTCCATGAACATCGCGCCACCACCGGACATGCGGCGGACCGGGGTGATGCCATGCTTGTCGACGCCCTCCTGGTCCAGCTCGTTGGCATAGGACTGGTAGGAGCCGAACACGACCGCTTTGTCGTCCCACTCCCAGAAACGCAGCGTCGGACCACGTTTGCCCTCAGCCACCTCGTTGAGGATGACCTCGTCGAGCGCCACGTTCACCGGGGTAGGCAGCACGCCCGGCTGGAGGATCTCCCACTGGTGGTCTGTGAAGTCGGTGCCGTCTGAGAGCGCACGCTTAACAGCTACGGCCAGGTCGTGCGTGGAAAAGCCGTGGAGGGCCACAGGATGCTCCGCCTCAATCTTTGCGAGTGCGGCATCGAGCCGCGCGGTGATCTCTTGCGCGGAATCAGAAACCTTGGAGCCCTCCAGCGTGGGGCCGAGAGCCTCGAAGGCCTCTTCCGGTTCGAGGAAGAAATCGCCGGAGACCTGTGCTGCAGAGATAACTCCATCGGTCACAGTGATATCGACGACTAGAAGCTTGCCGCCCGGGACTTTGAGTTCGAAATGCGTTGGGTTATCCATACTTTGGTCAACACGCGAAGCGCCGGCTTTGTTCCGCGTGGTGGCTAAGCAAGCCGGGCCCAGCCGGGGACGTACGAAAGTTGCTACTTAGGTACACCTTTCTAGCTTTAGAGGCTAGGTAGCACTAACTTTGACTGTATGTCTAAATTTAGTCCTCTCAACTGGCCAGTAGTGCGCCAGGTGCGTTCCAAGGACGCCTTCGGCAGGGACTTGAGCACCCAGTCGAAGAAGAGCAAAGAGCTCCACGGCAGGACCGTTGAGGCGGATCGCGTCGTGCAATCTGTGTGTCCTTATTGCGCAGTGGGCTGTTCCCAGCGCGTTTATGTCAAGGACAATAAAGTCATTCAGGTCGAAGGCGACCCTGATTCCCCAATCTCGCGCGGCCGACTGTGCCCCAAGGGCTCTGCTTCCGAGCAGCTGATCAACTCTGCGACGCGCCTGACCAAGATCAAGTACCGTGCGCCGTACTCCTCGGAGTGGGAGTACCTCGATACCGAGACCGCCATGGACATGATTGCCGATCGCTTTGTGGCATCCCGCAAGGCGCACTGGCAGGACACCGACGAAGAGGGCCGCACCCTCAACCGCACCATGGGCATCGCTGGCCTGGGCGGTGCGACCTTGGACAACGAAGAGAACTATCTGATTAAGAAGCTGTTTACCGCCACGGGCGCGATACAGGTCGAAAATCAGGCTCGTATTTGACACTCTGCCACTGTTCCCAGTTTGGGAACTTCGTTTGGCCGCGGCGGCGCAACCCAACCGCTGCAGGATATGGCGAATGCGGACTGCATCGTCATTGAGGGTTCTAACATGGCCGAGTGCCACCCAGTGGGCTTCCAGTGGGTAGTTGAGGCCAAGAAGCGCGGCGCGCGCATCATCCACGTGGATCCGCGCTACACCCGTACTTCGGCTTTCGCGAACCGCCACATCGGCATTCGCGGCGGTACTGACGTGGTCCTGCTCGGCGCGATCATCAAGTACATGATCGACAACGAGCTCTACTTCCACGATTACGTGGTCTCGTACACCAACGCCTCCTCCATCATTTCCCCCGATTACCAGGACACAGAGGACTTGGATGGTCTTTTCTCTGGCTATGACCCAGAGACCGGCAAGTACGTCACCGACTCGTGGCAATACGTCCGTAAGCCGGAGGGTTCTTCGTGGAACGTGGAGAAAGACGAGACTCTGCAGCACCCGAACTCGGTGTTCCAGATTCTCAAGCGTCACTACTCCCGTTACACCCCGGAGATGGTGGAGGAGACCTGCGGTATCTCGCAGGAGGACTTCTTCTATCTGGCTAACTCCATCGCGGATAACTCCAAGCCGGATCGCACCACGTGCTTCGCATATGCACTGGGCTTTACCCAGCACACCCTGGGCGCACAGTTCATCCGTACCGCTGCGATCCTGCAGCTGCTGATGGGCAACGTCGGCCGTCCGGGTTCGGGCATCATGGCGCTGCGTGGACACGCGTCCATCCAAGGCTCAACCGATATCCCGACTTTGTTCAACTCGCTGCCGGGCTACCTGCCGATGCCACACGTGGCTCTGCAGAACTGGAAGCAGTACGTGGACAGCTTCCGTAAGGAAGACCAGAAGGGCTTCTGGCAGATCGGTGAGAACTACGCCGTCTCCCTCATGAAGTCCTACTGGGGCGATGCTGCGACCAAGGACAACGAGTGGGGCTACAACCTCATGCCACGCATCTCTGGTGCGCACTCCACCTATGAGACGCTCATGGCCATGCTCAAGCACGAGGTTGAGGGCTACATTGTCTTTGGCCAGAACCCAGCGGTGGCACAGTCCAACGGCGGTATGCAGCGCCGTGGCCTGGCTGCGCTGAAGTGGCTTGTGGTCCGTGACTTCCAAGAGATCGAGACTGCGTCCTTCTGGAAGGATTCGCCGGAGATTAAGAACGGCGAACTCAAGACCGAGGACATCGGCACCGAGGTCTTCCTCATGCCGGCTGCTACTCACGTGGAAAAGGCGGGCACCTTCACCCAGACGCAACGCATGCTGCAGTGGCGTTTCCAGGCGGTCACGCCGCCGGGTGAGGCCACGAGCGACCTGTGGTTCTTCTACCAGCTAGGTAAGAAGATCAAGGAGCGCCTGGCTGACTCAACCGATCCGCGCGATCTTCCGGTACAGAAGATCACCTGGGACTACCCAGAAAACGAGGAAGGCGAGCCGGATTCCGAGGAGATCCTGAAGGAAATCAACGGCTATTACCTCGACGGACCGAAGAAGGGCCAGCTGTTGCCGGCCTTCGTCGAGATGAAGAACGACGGCACCACCTCCGGCGGCTGCTGGATTTACACGGGCGTCTTCAAGGACGGCATCAACCATGCCGCCAAGAAGGTCCCGGGTGCCGAGCAAAACGAAGTTGCTCTGGAGTGGGGCTGGGCATGGCCGGCCAACCGCCGCCTCCTGTACAACCGTGCTTCCGCCCGCCCAGACGGCACTCCGTGGTCGGAGCGCAAGAAGTACATCTGGTGGGATGAGGCCAAGGCCGCGTGGGTCGGCGACGACGTCCCTGACTTCCCAGTCAACAAGGCGCCGGACTATCGCGCGCCTGTCGACGCCGTCGGTCCTGCAGCGCTCGATGGTGATGACCCATTCATCATGCAGGCTGATGGCCTGGGCTGGCTGTTTGCGCCGAAGGGGCTTTCCGACGGCCCGTTGCCAACGCACTACGAGCCGCATGAGTCCCCAGTGCACAACCTGCTCTACAAGCAGCAGCAGTCGCCGACGCGTCTGACCATCAAGCGTCCTGACAACTTGTCGCGTCCTGAGCCAGGGGAGCCTGGTGCAGAGGTATTCCCGTTCGTGTTCTCCACGTATCGTCTGACCGAGATGTACACCTCCGGTGCAATGTCGCGCCGCCTGCCTTACTTGGCAGAGCTACAACCGGGCTTGTTCTGCGAGGTTTCCAAGGAGCTCGCGCAGCTGCGTGGTCTGACCAACGGCGATTGGGCGACCATCGTCTCGCCACGTGGCGTCATCGAAGCACAGGTGCTGGTCACTGGTCGTGTGCAGAAGCTGAAGATCAACGGCGAGGACTTCCACCAGATTGGTATCCCGTACCACTACGGCGAGTCTGAGACCACGCCGGTAGCTGGCGACGGCGCCAACGACCTGTTGGGTCTGACCCTTGAGCCGAACGTGTGGATCCAGAACTCCAAGATTGGTGCTTGCGATATCCGTCCGGGTCGTCGTCCGCGCGGACATGCACGCATCGAGCTTCTCAAGGAGTACCAGGACAAGGCTCACCTCGACCTCGAGTCCGGTAACCAGCTTGTCGACGTCGACGATGCTTTCACGCTGAATCCCGAAGACAAGGGTGCTAATTCCAAGGACGAAAACACCGGCGCTGATGACACCGCCGGCAACGTAGCCGACTATGAAGGCAAAGAAGGGTAGGTGAGTAGAGCTCATGGCTAATTTGCTTACTGAAAAAGCCGATCAGCACGGCTACGAGTCCTACAACCGCATGGCTTTCTTTACGGACACCTCGATCTGTATTGGCTGCAAGGCCTGCGAGGTGGCTTGTAAGGAATGGAACCGCAACCCGGTTGAGGGCTATGCGGTCACCGGTGACTCTTATGACAACACCGGTTCGCTGGGCGCGAATACATGGCGTCACGTGGCCTTTATCGAGCAGGACAATGATCGCATTGAAAAGGCGCGCGAGGAAGGCCGCCAGCTGGTCTCTCTCGGCATGCCGGGGGTTGGCACCCAGCCCGCCGCGGTGGATACCACTCCGCCGGATACCGGCGATTTTCGCTGGCTGATGTCCTCCGACGTGTGCAAGCACTGCACCAACGCCGGTTGTTTGGACGTGTGCCCAACGGGCGCGCTGTTCCGCTCTGAGTTCGGCACCGTGGTGGTCCAGGATGACGTCTGCAATGGCTGCGGCACCTGCGTTGCCGGCTGTCCTTTCGGCGTTATCGAGCGCCGCGACGACGGTGGCGTGACACTGAAGACCGATAAGACCGCCACCGTGGACTACCAGCACGATGATCACGCGGGCATCAACGTCTTCAAGAAGCTCGCGCAGCTCAAGCCGCAAGGCGAGGACCACACGCCGGGCGAGAAGATGCCGATTAAGAATCTCGGCGTCGCTCAGAAGTGCACCATGTGTTACGACCGCCTTAAGATCGGCGAGCAGCCAGCCTGCGCCAGGACATGTCCGACTGACTCCATTCAGTTCGGCCCGTACGAGGAGATGCTGGCCGCAGCCGAGGCGCGCGTCAAAGTTCTGCACGAGCAGGGCCTGACCGAGGCACGCCTGTACGGCGCCAACCGCGAGGACGGCGTCGGTGGCACCGGCTCTATCTTCCTTATCCTGGATTCGCCGGAGGTCTACGGCTTGCCGCCAGACCCACGCGTGCCCACTGCGGACCTGCCGCAGATGTACAAGACCGCAGCTAAAGCTATCGGCGGCATGGCCTTGGCTGTTGCCGGTGCGTTCGTGATGGGAGGCCGCAAGTGAGCGAATTCGACGAGTACCGCCCGCCGCAAGAAGAGCGTGCGAACCGCTACCGCAAGTTTGATGGCACCAAGCCGAAGAAGAAGCGTAAGCGTCCTGGCGCCGGTGCGCAGGATGGTTCCAAGGAAGAGCGCATGGCGGAGGACTTCGAGTTCTCCTCCTACTACGGCAAACCCGTGGTCAAGGCTCCGCCATGGGAGTGGCCGATTGGCGCTTACCTGTTCCTAGGCGGCCTTTCCGGCGGCTCCGCTTTGCTGGCCGCCGGCGCATCTGCCACGAAGAATGAACCTTTGGCGCGCAGCACCCGCATTGCCGCATTTACTGCCGCCGCTGGTGGCTCAGTCTTCTTGGTCCTTGACCTTGGCCGCCCTGAGCGCTTGCTCAACATGTTCCGCGTATTCAAGGTGACCTCGCCGATGAGCGTGGGTTCGTGGATTCTGGGCTCCTTCGCCACTGCTGCGTCGTTGCCTGCATTGTATGAAGCCGACAAACTCACTAAGCAGAAGCTGCCGTTGCCGCGCTTTGCCCGCAAAGCACTGGGCGCTGCGGCTGGTCCTGCTGGTGTTGTTGCTGGTGTGCTGGGCGGTCCTTTGGCGGGCTACACCGCAGTGCTTTTGGGCAACACCTCGAACCCGACGTGGAACGACGCCAAGAAGCACCTGGCTTATGTCTTTGTTTCCTCGGCGTCGGCGGCCGCGTCTGGCTGCGCCATGGTGTTCACCCCAGTCGAGCATGCCGGCCCAGCCCGTGCCTTGGGCATGGCCGCCGCTGCTAGTGACTTGGCCGCGACCAAGATCATGGAAGAGAACATGGAACCAGAGACCGTGGTTCCTTTGCACAAGGGCAAGCCAGGCAAGCTCATGAAAGCCAGCGAGTACCTCATCGCCGCTGGTGGCGTGGGCACCGCGGTGGCAGCGGCCACAAAGTCTCGTACCCTCTCCGTGCTCTCGGGCCTTTCGCTCATGGCGGGTTCCGCCTGCACCCGTTTCGGCGTGCTCAACGCGGGGATCGAGGCGGTCAAGGATCCTGCGACCACCATCGAACCACAAAAGCGTCGCGCCGCGCGCAAGCGTGCGCAAGAAGGCCTGGCCCACTCGGTGGTCACCTCCAAGCACTAAGCCGCGCTTGCTTCTCGCGCTTTTGCGCGAAAACCCTCAAGCCGGGGCAGACCCTGGAAGTAACCACTGATTGCCCGCAGGCCTATCGCAACGTGCCGGATGACGCCACAGCAGCGGGCCACGAGCTCATCGGTGAGCCCACCCGCGAGGGCGCGCGCATGACGTTTGTGTTCCGACGCGGCGAGAAGATCCTCGGCACGCACCCCACCGCGGAAAAGTCCGGGTGGGTATCACGCCTGTTTAAGAAGAAGGCCTAGACGGTCCAGCAGGCCACGGCCGAAACCACAGTCTTACTTGATGGTGATGAAGGCGCTGTCCTCAGAACCATCGTGAGCCACGGTGCGTCCGATGACCGGGTAGCCAGGGACCTCACCGATGAGCAGCAGACCGCCGGAAGTCTGTGCATCAGCGAGGAAGACCAGCTCTTCTTCGCTCAGTCCAGCCTCGTTAGTTATATGCGGGTGGACCCAGTCTAGGTTGCGGCGGGAGCCACCGGGGATGAAGCCCTCGGCCAGCGCTTCCTTGGCACCCTCGACGGTCGGCACAGCGCTGAAGTCGAGCTCAGCAGCGACCCCGGAGGCACGCATCATCTTGTAGAGGTGACCCAACAAGCCAAAGCCCGTGACGTCGGTAGCCGCCGAAATGCCAGCCTCCACAGCTGCGCGGGAAGCGTCCCTGTTGAGTGCTGTCATCGAATCGACGGCAGCCTGGGAAACCTCACCCGTGGCCTTGTGCTTGTTGTTGAGGATGCCCACTCCAATGGGCTTGGTTAGCGTAATCGGCAGACCCGCCTCAGCGGAGTCGTTACGCATGAGTTTCTCCGGCGCCACGATGCCGGTCGCTGCCATGCCGTAGATTGGCTCAGGCGAGGTAATAGAGTGGCCGCCGGTAACCGAAATGCCGGCCTGCGTTGCCACATCCATGCCGCCGCGCAGCACTTCGCGGAGGATATCTAGGGGCAGGACCTCACGCGGCCATCCCACCAGGTTGATGGCGGTTACTGGGGTGCCGCCCATGGCATAGACGTCGGAAAGCGCATTAGCGGCAGCTACTCGGCCCCAGTCATAAGGGTCGTTGAGCATCGGCGTAAAAAAGTCGGCCGTGGAAATAACAGCGAGACCGTCTTGAATCTTGACTGCGGCGGCATCGTCGCCGTCGTCCAAGCCGACGAGCACGTTGGGATCGGCCTTGCCAATGAGGCCCTCAACTGCCGATTCCAGCTCGCCGGGAGGGATCTTGCAGGCGCATCCGCCACCTGCTGCGAATGAGGTTAACAAGATGTCAGTCATGCAACTGAGTCTACAACCCCAGCGAATGCCCTACCCATCGTCTAAAAGCAGCAGCGAAGGCGCGCGGTAACGGAACTTTAGCCCAGCAGGCCACATCGCCGGGCACCTCACCTAGAGATTGACGTGTTTGTGCGTTCAAAGTGAAGCATGGCACCAAGGGAAGGGCTCCTACGTGTAAGCTTTCGCAACGGAGGCGTACGTGTCCTGGTGGGCGCCCCGGTCTTCAAAACCGGTGAGGCCGAGCATCTCGGTCTGGCAGGTTCGATTCCTGTCCGTCTCCGCCAAAACCTCTCGAGCTGGCGCCCGCCATGTCGCGCCCGTTTATCTTGCGATTGTGGCTTCTCTGGCTTCGATAGCTTTAAATCAAGGAGCGATTGTGACAGGCCACAGTGATTCGCGGCAGCAAGATGAGCGCCGCAACATCCCGCGTACCGACGAACTTCTCCGCCTTCCAGAGACTAAAGCTGCGAGGCTTAGGCTTGCGGAACATGCGCTAAAAGCACTAATTAAAGGCGTGGTTGGCCGCGCTCAGCGTGCTGAGATCGCCCCGCAGGATGTGCGCGCAGAGGTAGCACGCGTACTCGCTTCGGCCCGCCCGTATAGCCTGCGTCCAGTGCTCAACGCCACGGGGGTCATCGTCCATACCAATCTTGGGCGTGCATCGCTGCCAGAGGTTGCTAAAGCAGCGCTTTGCGACGCCGCTTCTTACACAGACGTCGAAATGGATCTGCCCGCTGGAGTGCGTTCCAAAAACCGTGGCCGCGGCGCAATCTCTGCACTGCTTGCCGCATGCCCAGGCGCCGAAGATGCCCTCGTGGTTAACAATGGTGCATCCGCATTGCTGCTGGCCACGGCAGCACTTGCGCCGCAACAAGAGGTTATCATCTCCCGCGGCGAGCTCATCGAGATTGGGGCCGGATTCCGTCTGCCAGAGCTTATTGAATCCTCGGGTACCCGACTCAAGGAAATCGGAGCCACGAACCGTACCCACCTCAGCGACTACAAATCCGCGTTGAGCACCCACACCGGCGCAATCCTGAAGGTGCATCCCTCCAACTTCCGTATCGAAGGCTTCACCACCTCCGTGGACGTGCCGCAGCTGCAGCAGCTTCTAAAACGGCACAACAAACAGCTAGGTGCGTCCGGCGAGCGTGTACATCTCATCGTGGACCTAGGCTCGGGGCTGCTTGTACCAGACCCGGCTCTGCCCGAAGAACCAGATCTGCAGGCGCAGCTGGCGTCTGGTGCCGACGTGGTTATTGCCTCTGGGGACAAGTTGCTCGGCGGCCCACAAGCCGGAATCATCTTGGGCACCAAGGAAGCGCTGTCCAAGATTAAGAAGCATCCGCTGGCCCGCGCGGTGCGCATCGACAAGCTGCGCCTGAATGCACTCGAGGCAGCGATTAATGCGCCATCGAATGCGGTCCAAGACAGCTTGCACATCGATCTAGCGGAATATGAAGGACGGACTCAAGACATTGCCGCCGCAGTAGGTGGGCAGGTCACAACTCACGCTGGACGTGTGGGCGGCGGCGGTGCGCCCGAGTACCCTCTCGAAGGCTTCGCTGTGTCTTTGCCAGAGCAGTTCGCGCAGCACCTGCGTACAGGTGAACCAGCAGTCCTGCCACGCGTACATCAGGGGCAGTGTCTTGTCGACGTGCGCTGTATCCCGCCAGCGCAGGATGCTCAGCTCATCGATGCCATCCTCGCCGCACAACAGGCACTCGCCGCACAAGGGGAGAAGTAGATGTTCGTCGTCGCAACGGCAGGCCACGTTGACCATGGTAAATCCACCCTGGCCAGGGCACTTACCGGCATGGAACCTGATCGTTGGGAAGAGGAAAAGCGCCGCGGCCTCACCATCGATCTGGGCTTTGTGTGGACGCGTCTGCCCTCCGGCGCAGATGTCGCTTTCGTGGACGTGCCGGGGCACGAACGTTTTCTTGGAAACATGTTGGCTGGCATCGGCCCCGCGCCCGTGGTGCTCTTCGTGGTTGCAGCAGATGAGGGCTGGCAGGCCCAGTCCACCGATCACCGCGATGCGATTGCAGCTCTTGGCATCAGCCACGGCTTGGTGGCCTTGACGCGTGCCGATCGTGCCGACGTGGCGCGCCGCTTGGAGGTCGAGGCGGACGTGCGCCGCCAGCTGCACGGCACCGCGCTTGCCGACGCCCCCATTCTCACCGTTTCCGCCAAGACCGGCGAGGGCATCGATGAGCTGCGTGCCGCGCTTGATGAGATTCTCGCTGCCGCACCGAGTCCCGACACCGAACAACGCGTGCGACTGTGGGTCGATCGCTCATTCAGCGTTAAGGGCGCAGGAACCGTAGTTACCGGCACGCTCGCGGCCGGCACCTTGAGAGTTGGTGACAGCCTCGAGTTGCTCAACGCGTCTGGCACGGCGCCCGTTGAGGTCCGTGGTCTCCACAGCGAGAACACCGCAGTGGAGGCTGCCACACCCGTGACACGCGTGGCGGTCAATCTTCGTGGAATCGACGCCGCGGCGATTAGCCGAGGAGATGCCTTGCTCAGCCCCGGCACGTGGCGACAGGCAGAGCTCTTCGACGTTCGGCGCACCTCCGGCGATGCCCTTGACGCAATCGCGCAGGATTTGGTGGCTCACACTGGTACCGCTGGCGTCGAGGCGCACGTTCGCCCGCTTAGCGCCGACTTCGCACGCATCCGCCTGAGCCAGCCGCTCGCGCTAGAACTTGGCGACCGCTTTGTGCTGCGAGGCCCCGGCGCACGCCACGTGCTCGCCGGCGTCGAGGTCGTGGACCTGAACCCACCGCAGCTGCGGCGCCGTGGCGCGGCAGCGCGCTGGGCCGAGCAGCTCGCCGGGCAACAAGATTACAAGAGCCCCGCCTTGACCCTGCAACAACGCGGCTACGCCCTCATCGAAGACTTGCGCCGCGATGGCTACACCGTGGACGCCCCGCCCGCCGGTGTCATCGCGTTTAGTAAGTGGTGGATTACCGCAGCACAAGTGGGGCAGTGGAAGCAGCAATTGAGCGGCGCCGTAGCCGATCACGCCGCCGCGAACCCCCTCGCGGTGGGCCTGCCTCGCGGCGCGGCACGCGACGCCTTGGGCCTTAGCGAAGATGCATTGCTCAACCTTGCGGTGGCGGCAGCCAAGTTGGAATCCGTCGAGGGCGCAATCCGGGTGCCTGGTGCTGTGGCGTCGCTTGGCGCTGCGGAGGAGGGCGTCGCCAAGCTAGAACAGCGACTCCACAAGGAACCCTTCGCCGCGCCAGAAGCTGCGGATCTTAAGGATCTGCGTCTGGGGAGCAAGGAGCTCGCCGCAGCCGAGCGTGCCGGGCGAATCCTGCGCCTGAAGGACGGCGTCGTGTTGTTGCCCTCGGCCGTGGCTGAGGCGCGCACTCGATTGCAAGGCATCGACCAGCCTTTCAGTACGTCCCAGGCGCGACAGGCGCTGGGGACTACCCGCCGCGTGGCCATCCCGCTGCTGGAATACCTGGACGAAAAGGGCGTTACCCGCCGCTTGGACGGGGCTCAGCGCGAGCTGCGCTAGCTGGGCCTAGTCAAAATAGGCGTGGATGCCGGTGGCCGGAATCGTGCCGCCAGACTCACCAAAGTTGGCAAAAAGCGTTGAGCCGGAATAGAACAAGTTTTGGGTATCGAAAAGCGGCACGACCTTGGGCTGCTTTTCCTCAACCTCCAGCGTTTCCAGATTGACCTTGTAGCGTTCGGTGGACTCCTGTGTTTGGCCAGTGGCCAGGTAGAGTGACATGCCATCCGAAATCGCGGAGATACCCTCTTCCTTGTAATCCTCGGTTTCAAAGATCTTGGTCATGTCTTCGTTCGAGACTTCCTTGATCATTTCCCCAGATGCGAGGTCGATCACGCGGATTCCCTCGTCTTTATCCAACAGAGTGAGCTTGTTGCGCACCACAGTGCCGGTAGGGCTCGTGACCTTGGCGGGGTCATCGGGGTTGGCGGTGGGGAAGGCGTCGCCAAGCATGCGCGCGCCATGAGCCTCATCATAAACAAAGGTGGGGCGTGCCGCGTTATCCGAGATGCCGACCACAAAGTCGTTGTTGTGGAGGAACGTGTAGCCCTTTGTCTCCTGTGGCAGTTCCCCGTCGATGAATCCAGGAGCATTGGCGTCGACCAGTACCTTTTCCTCACCGCTCAGCGCATCGATGAGCAGGAGCTGGTCGCCTTCCTCGCCCGTCCGCTGAACTAGATATACGTATGTCTCACCCAGTGGAAACTCCTCTAAGCGGCGCTGCTCACTGCTAGCTTTAGGCTGCTGAAGTACCTTGGTCGTGGCGTCAGCCAGGGAGAGCGCGAAGATCCGCGGGGCCTCGGACTCTGCAACATCGGACTGGGAAAATACCAGTTCTTCGCCAACCTGCGAGACAGCAAAATCGGACAGCTTTGTGCCTGTAAATTCTTGGGGCAAATCGAAAGGCTGCGTGACCAGTGGCGTGCCATTGTTGCCATCGAAGATGTAGAGCATCGGCCCAGTGACGTCATTGCCGTTGGACTCATAAGGAACTGTGGCCACGGTGGCAAAGACATTCTTGCCCTCAAACTTGATGGGCGCGCACATACCGTCCCACGAAGAAAGGTCGGCCTTGTCGAGACCGTAGTCGACCTCAATTTCGTGGTCCTCCAGCGTCTGGGAATTCGCAATGGCCTGGAAGGTATCTCCTTTGAAATCGGGGCACTTTTCTAAGGCGCCAGAAGCCAACGGGGCGCCATGTGCGGTGGGCAGGCCGTACTTGTCGGTGCCCAGGCCCTTAGCCACCTCGGAAGGCACAAGATCGCTCATCGCACGGGTGATGGGTTCCCTCGGCTTCTTTTGATGCAAACCCTGAATGATTCGGGGGTTGGCAGATTCACTTTCGCCGCAGGCAGAAAGCAGTAGGCTGCTGGCCACAACGACGGCGCTCAGGCGTACCAAGCGGAGATGAGAAGAAAGCATGAAGGACCTTTCGTATCGGTTTAAAGTGCGGCGACCTAAGCGGGTTATTTGCGGTGGTTGCCACCGCGGCGGTGGGCGGCGTCGCGCTGGGAGCGGCGGGCCCTTACGCGGGCCGATTCGGAGGAGAAGCGGCCAGGTGCCGCAGCTGTGGGTAAATCGCGCCACGCTAGCGTTTGCTGGCCTGGCATGTGACTGACAAGGTCTGCTAGCTCTGCGTGCGCTTGACTTGGAGCAGCGGACTCCGGCTGGGCGGCGGGCTCTGGCTGGGCTGCTACGGGTTCTGGTTGGGCGGCCACGGGTTCTGGCTGTGTAGTAACGGGCTCCGGCTGCGGAGCAGTGGGGCTTGCGATGTGACGCATGCCGTGCGGCAAGTCAGCGCTGAAGTCTGCGGCGTCGAGGCCGGTCTCCCATGCCATGAAGGTGGCCGGCTCTACGGTGGCGGGTGGAATTGCTGGGCGGGATGGCGGAATGCCTAGTACCGGGACGCTGGCCGCAAAGAACTCAGTGGCGTCGGGGGAGGGAACGTCGACAGCAAGGCGCCGATCCGCGCTAAAAGCGCGGGCCGCAACCGTGGTGCCCTGGCCAGCTGCGCGCTCCAGAATGGCGTTGAGGTGCGGCTGCTGGCCAGCTGCGGCCACACCGCCCAGGACCGTGCCAGGAGTCGCAGCCACGATGTCGCCCTCCACATCATGCAGCGTGACAAACAGCTGTTGCGTGCCCATCTGGTCCAGCTGGGCGTCATTAAGCTGGCCTGAAGCCGTATCAACGAGCAGTCCCAAGCCCCCGCAGAGAAGCACCGAACCGGCTGGCTGGTCATTGTTAGGAATCATCCATGGCGCCAGCCCCAAGCTCACAGCGACGTCCACGCAGCCTTCCGTAGGGAGGATCTCAACCGTGGCCCGAGTAGATAGCTGCAGCCCTGAGGCACGCACGCGGTCGAGGGCGGGGTAGTCGGCGGCCTCTTGTGCATCGAGGTATCCCAGGATGCCAAAGTGGCTGCGCACGCGCCAACCACCGGTAAAGGCGTCAGCCTCCAAAGTCACGTCGAGCGCGAGCGGCGCTTCACTTAGCGTGGGCAGGGAGAGCGCGGTGGACAGCACTACGTTGTCGAGCACCGCAACGTGTTCGACACCAAAGTAGCTTTTCGCCAGCGGATACAAGTTTCCGTTCAACGGCGCCTCCCATGTTGTCCTGCACTACGGATTGTATGTATCTCTAGCCTACGCACCTCGCAGTCGAGCAGGCACAGGCTGGTGTTCTATAGTCAGAGATGATGTACTCGCTGTCCACCTTAGCCATGGCTTTTGGCCTCACGCTTTTCGCCGGCTTGTCGACGTCCATCGGTGCCGGCATCGCAGTCAGCAAACGCAACCCTGGTCCGGCCTTCATGGCGGCGGCACTTGGCCTTTCTGCAGGTGTGATGCTCTATGTATCGTTCATGGAGATCCTCCCCACCGGTCTTGACCAGCTCACCGAGGCCTATGGCAGCGAGAAGACCGGCACCTGGGCGTTGGTATTGGCCTTCTTCGCGGGCATTGCGGTTATTGCGATTATTGACCGTCTGGTGCCGGAGGAGATTAATCCGCACGAGCCCGCGACTACTGAGGAGGCGGCGCGCCGCAAGCGCTTGATAAAGACTGGCGTGTTCACCGCGTGTGCGTTGGCGTTCCATAACTTTCCGGAGGGCTTCGCCACATTCCTCGCGGGACTAGAGGATCCGCGAATTGCGATCCCGGTTGCGGTGGCTATCGCAATTCACAACATTCCCGAAGGCATCGCCGTCGCCGTGCCCCTGCGCGAGGCAACTAGTTCGCGCGCCAAGGCCTTTTGGTGGGCCACCATTTCTGGTCTGGCAGAGCCAGTGGGTGCGGTAGTTGGTTTCCTCCTGCTGCTGCCTCTGATGGGGCCGGCCACGATGGGCTTTAGCTTTGCTGCCATCGCCGGCATCATGGTCTTTATTTCCTTGGACGAGTTGCTGCCCACGGCAGAGGAAACAGGGGAGCACCACTACGCCATTTACGGGCTCATCGCCGGAATGGCGATCATGGCGCTTTCACTGTTGATGTTCTTATAAGGCGCGCCGCCTGTGTTGGCGCTGCTTAGGCGTGGGCGTCCTTGCCCGCGGACTTCTTCACGGCCATGATCACCGTGACGATGACAGCGCCGAGCAGGAAGCCGAAGATCATGGAGAGGACGGTGTCCGCGGTCCAGGCGAGTGCGCCGTTGGAGATGGACTCGGTCAGGTGGTGAATGAAGCCATAAGGCTGCTCAGCACCGAACTCGTGGATTCCCTTGATGACGATGTGGCCGCCCACCCAGAGCATCGCGGCGGTGCCAATGACAGAGATGATATTCAAAACAATCGGCATGCCCTTGACTAGGAGGTTGCCCAGAGCGGACTTCCCGTTGTGGCGCTCTAGGAGCTTAATACCCAAATCATCCATCTTGACCAGCAAGCCCACGGCGCCGTACACAGCCAAAGTGATGGCGATGGCCACGACCACAAGCGTGCCCAAACGCAGCCAGAAGGGCTCGTTGATGACCTCGTTGAGAGAGATCACCATGATCTCCGCGGACAGGATGAGGTCGGTGGTGATGGCGGCCTTCACCAGCTTGTTCTCGGCGTCGGGGTCCTTTTCCTTGGGTTCCGCGTCCTCTTTATGCTCCTCGTGCGGCATGAAGTGGTGGAAAATCTTCTCCGCGCCCTCGAAACACAGGTAAGCGCCGCCGCACATGAGGATTGGAGTCAATGCCCATGGCGCAATCCAGGAAAGCAACAAGGCGATGGGCAAAATGATGACAAGTTTGTTGATCAGGGAGCCCTTGGTGATGCGCCAAATCATTGGCAGCTCGCGGGCAGGGGTGACTCCCGCGACGTATTGGGGGGTTACTGCGGCGTCGTCCACGACCACGCCCGCCGCCTTCACGGAGGTCTTACCGGCAAGAGCTGCTACGTCATCAACGCTGGCAGCAGCGGAGCGGGCGATGAGTGCGACGTCGTCAAGCAGTGCAAAAAGTCCACCAGCCATAGGTGTTATGCATCCTTCATTTGGAGAGTAATTTATCTCTCCATACTCTACGCACCTATTCAGCCGGAGTCAGGCTGACAGATTCAGCCCAGGAAAGTTCGATGCCCAGCGTGCGCAACCAAGCCATTGCATCATCGCCGTAACGAGTGATGCCCTCGACTGCAGTGAGGGTGCGTTCCATGGCGCGCTCGGCCTCCTCCGCGGAGATGAGACCTGCGGAGGTGGCGGCGGCCAGCTCGTCGATGTCGAGGAGGTCGATGGGCTCGCCGGTGTTAGAAACCAAGTCAACGTACAGATCACGCGCGGTCCACACACCATCGGTGTTATCGATGTCAGCGACATCGAAGTAGAAGTCCTGGCGCGCGTCCACACCCTCGCGGAAGTGGAAGATGTTTGCCCGCAAACCCAGTTTCGGAAGCAGCCATGACTCGAGGTAGCCGAAGCGCGGGTGATTGGCGCCGCGGGCCATGTAGAGGCCGAAGTCGGTCTCACGGTAGGTGTCTACCTCGCGGAGGAATCCTTTGGGGTCAACGTTGACGTTGCTTACCGTATTAAAGGTTTCTTGCTTGACTGGATGCAGGTCTGCGCTCATTAAATCACCTCTAGGAAGGCTGCGGTGGGCGGGAAGCTACACGTAGATTCTTGAGTGTTGACGGAGCCGGACAAAAGGGCCACGACTGTGCCCTTGCCAGTAACCGCGCGGCCCGAAACCGTGGTGGGGCCATCTTGGTTGATCCCGTTATTGAACAGTGGAGTGATGCCGGACTGGAAAGTGTCCAGGTTGAACCACCGTACGTTCATGTTTCCCTGCTCCTTGGCGGCAGGCGAGGTTCCCATTGCGGTGAAGAGGAAGACTGCTTCGCCCTCGCCGGCGCCAGGCGCAGGCATCTGGGTGGGGCCGGGGACCGCGATGGCGGAACCCACAGAGTTGGCTTGGCCGCCGATGCACTGTGCGGAGACAGTAGGCCAGTAGAACTGGCGGAAGGCGGGGCCTTGGCCCTCAGGCATTGCTACGCCGGCATCGCCTCCCTCACCCATGGAAAAGGCGAGGCCGGAGAGGATGGCGCTGCGCAGCTCCTGGGGCATCCAGGGTTGTGCGGCGAATTCGCGGATGCGGTTCTGGGTGTCTTCTTTCGGGCGGCCGAGCTCATCCAAAGGGGAGAGTGCAGCGGTCTGGGCCTCCAGTGAGGATAGGTCCGGCGCGTCTGCTTGTGCGGGGGCGACAAGTGGTGCGGCTAGACCGATGAGCGCCGTGGTGGCGGCAGCAATAACTCCGGAGCCCGCGCGGAGGCGGGGTCCGTGGTTGCGCTGAGCGCGGTTGGTGGTGCTCGGAGTGCTCACTGTTATCAGAATCCTTGTGTTGGGTGCAGTAGGGATTGCGGGCTTCGGCCCGGCGAGGTGCTTGGAAACAACACTCGTCACAGAAGTCACAATAGTATCTGCAGTAACAATATTCACTTTTTCCTTGCGGTCAAGACCTAAACCGACTGCTACGTCATATTTCGTTCGCGTATATCGTTTCGTTACAAAACCCTGGAACTTGTGTTTCTACAGCTCTTCATGCGCTTCAATGCTGCAATTCAAAGGGTGTCAGAGTATATTTAGACCCCGTTCAAAAATCTTCGCGCTTTCGCGCTCCCATTTTGCTTTTAAGGAGCACCCCACCAGTGACTAACACCGAGTTCCGTAACGTCGCCATCGTCGCCCACGTTGACCACGGTAAGACCACCCTCGTCAACGGCATGCTGGAGCAGTCCGGCGCATTCGGCGACCACGGCGAGCACACGGACCGCGTCATGGACTCCAATGACCAGGAGCGCGAGCGCGGCATTACCATTCTGGCGAAGAACACCGCCATCCACCGCAAGGGCCTTGGCAAGGACGGCGGAGACCTCATCATCAACGTCATCGACACCCCAGGCCACGCCGACTTCGGCGGCGAGGTTGAGCGCGGTATCTCCATGGTCGACGGCGTTGTGCTGCTTGTCGACGCCTCCGAGGGTCCGCTCCCACAGACCCGCTTCGTCTTGACCAAGGCGCTGGAAGCCAAGCTGCCGGTCATCATCTGCGTGAACAAGACCGACCGCCCGGACGCTCGTATCGACGAGGTCGTCAGCGAGTCTCACGACCTCCTGCTCGAGATCGCTTCCGGCCTTGAGGACGAAGAGGCAGCAGCTGCTGCTGAGACTCTGCTGGACCTGCCGGTTCTTTACGCTTCCGGCCGTGAGGGCAAGGCTTCTACCGAGAACCCAGGCGACGGCAACGTTCCTGCGGCTGAGGACCTGCAGGCGCTCTTCGACGTTATCTACGACGTCCTTCCGGAGCCTTCCGCTTCCGTCGACGGCCCGCTGCAGGCACACGTTGCCAACCTTGACTCCTCCGACTTCTTGGGCCGTATTGCTTTGCTGCGTATCTACTCCGGCAAGATCAAGAAGGGCCAGCAGGTCGCTTGGATTTCTTGGGACGACGAGGGCAACCAAGTTACCAAGAACGTCAAGGTCGCTGAGCTGCTGCGTACCGTTGGTTTCGAGCGTCAGCCGGACATCGAGGCAATTGCAGGCGACATCATCGCTATCTCCGGTATCCCAGATATCATGATTGGCGACACCATCGCTGATGTTGACAACCCCGTCGCACTGCCGCAGATTCACGTCGACGAGCCAGCAATCTCCATGACCATCGGCGTTAACACCTCTCCAATGGCAGGCCAGGGCGGCGGAGACAAGCTCACCGCACGTATGGTCAAGGCTCGCTTGGACCAGGAGCTCATCGGTAACGTGTCTATCCGCGTTCTGCCGACCGAGCGACCTGACGCTTGGGAGGTGCAGGGACGCGGCGAGATGGCTCTGTCTGTTCTGATCGAGAACATGCGCCGCGAGGGCTTTGAGCTCACCGTGGGCAAGCCGCAGGTTGTTACCCAGGTTGTTGATGGAAAGACGATGGAGCCTTACGAGATGCTCACCATCGACTCCCCGTCTGAGCACCAGGGCGCAATCACCCAGCTGCTCGCTGCTCGCAAGGGCCAGATGCAGTCCATGGACGTCCGCGAGGGTGACTGGGTTCGTATGGTCTTCCGTATCCCAGCACGTGGCCTTATCGGCTTCCGCACCCAGTTCCTGACCGAGACCCGCGGTGCAGGTATCGCGAACTCTATCGGTGACGGCCTGGATGTTTGGGCTGGTGAGATCAAGTCCCGCGCTACCGGCTCCCTGGTTGCTGACCGCTCCGGACAGATCACCGCATACGCTCTGCAGCAGCTGGCCGACCGCGGCGACTTCTTCGTCGAGCCAGGTATGGAGGCTTACGAGGGCATGGTCGTGGGCGCTAACAACCGTGATGAGGATATGGACATCAACATCACCAAGGAAAAGAAGCTCACCAACATGCGTTCTGCTACTGCAGATGCAACTGTGACCTTGGCGAAGGCTCGTACCCTTTCTCTGGATGAGGCCCTCGAGTTCTGTGGCACCGACGAGTGCGTCGAGGTTGCCCCTAACGTCATGCGTGTGCGCAAGGTCGAGCTGTCGGCTACCGACCGTAAGCGTGCGGCTTCTCGTGCAAAGCAGCTCAACAAGTAAGAGCTAGCAAGGCGCGGTCCCTTGAAAGGGGGCCGCGTTTTGTGTTTTCCGGGTCGGCGGGCGCAGCTTGTGTGCACAGTGCGAAAAGGATGCTCCCAAATTGTGAACTCGAAGCATCTAAGGCCCTGAAATTGACCAAACAGGCCCGCAAAGATGGTTCGAAGGCAGCACATGCCCAATAGCACGCCAATCACTTACTGAGCATTGACACCGACTAGAGTAGTGCTAGTTCAACCAAGAAAGGCAGGCCTTCCGTGCAGAAGCTGAGCGCAGCGACTTTGATCGCATCCATGTGCGTCTTGACCTCCTGCATGGCCAACCCGGGTCCTCCACCGGTGGAGGAAAAACCCGCAGCCGAGAGCACGGAGACGGAAACGCCGACTCCTGTTGAGGAGGAAGAGAGCACCGAGCGCGAGACCGTCGCCATCGGCGTGGACCCACTCAGCAGCGGCCTCAACCCGCACCTTGTGGCAAATAATAATGAGTTAGTCAGCCAAATCGCCGAGCTCGTGCTACCTTCTGCCTTCCACGGCGAGCACATGGACACCGACGTCCTCGCCAGCGCCGAAGAGGTCCAGCCACCCGAGGGAGTGGCACAGCGAGTGGTCTATAAAATCGCCTCGCCCGCCCAATGGTCGGATGGCACGCCCATCAGCGGGAGCGATTTCCACTACCTGTGGACGCAGATGACCTCCACCGCAGGCGTCAGCGATGCCGCAGCCTACTACGCCATCAAAGAGGTCAATACTTCCTCGGCCGGCCGCGTGGTGACGGTGGATTTCAGCGAGCGAGTAGCCGATTGGCACAGCCTGTTCGCTCACTTGCTGCCCTCCCATCTTTTGCAGGACGCCGAATTTACTCGAGCGCTCGCAGACGGAATCCCGGCATCCGCTGGGCGTTATTCCGTCGCAGGCGTCGACCGCGGCAGGGGAGTCATTACCCTCAACCGTAACGATCGCTTTTGGGGAGCTGACCCTGCGCTTGTCGACGTCGTTCAGCTGCGCACCGTCCGCAACACCGGCCAGGCCGTCAATATGCTGCGCTCCGGTCAGGTGGGATTTGTCGATTTCACCCCAGAACAAACCTCCCTGGAGAACCTCAGCCTGCTCAGCAACGTCAATGCCGGAACCGTAACCCGCGGCAGGCAGCTGCGCCTGCACCTGTCCGCGCGACAGTCTGCATTACCGGACGAGCGCCAGCGACGCGCCCTAGCCTCGCTCATCGAAACCGACCAAGTAGCCCGCCTGGCCGCCGGCCGCGCTTCGGAGCTGCGCCCTGGCCAAAACCCTGTCAGCGGGGATGTGGAGCTCGCACCGCTGCGCGAGCGCGCCGGACGCAAGCCTTTGCGCATCGCCGCGGACCCCACCAACTCGGAGGCTATGGCCGCTGCACGCACCATCGTGGACGTCCTCGAAGCTCAGGCGATTGGCGCAGAGGTCGTATCCGAGCGCACCCAAACCATCACCGGCACGCTGCTGCCGCGCGGCGAGGTCGACGCCTTGGTCTCCTGGGAGTCCCTCGCCGTCAAGCCCGCAACAATGGCTAGCCACTTCTTATGCGAAGAGGAAGGATTGGTATCCAGCGATTTTTCTGGATTCTGCCCCGAGAACTCCGAGGCAACCGTCAGCGAGATTCTCTCTGGTCGCATCTCCCCGGAGGAAGGTCTGGAGCGAGTCCGTAAGCTGAACGCTGAGCAGGTGCTTTATGTCCCGTTGATGGACGAGGTGCGTATTCACGCGTTGGGCAGGGGTATCGTAGGGCCCGGTCAAAGCATCGAGGATTGGGATGCAGGGCTAGTTACAGCACCGACGTGGAGGAAAGATGAACAATAAGGATTTACAGGGCTACCGCGTGGTGGCTGTGCACGCGCATCCAGATGACGAGGTGCTGTTTACCGGCGGAACGCTGGCGGATATGGCTGCCCGCGGCGCCGATGTCACGGTGATTACCGCGACCCTCGGTGAGGAGGGCGAGGTTATCGGCGCTCCTTACCAAGGCCTATGCGAGTCCGATCAACTCGGTGGCTTCCGCGCTCGCGAGCTTTCCGACGCCCTGCGCATCCTCGGTGTGCAGGGAATCCAGCTCGGCGGCTTTGGCTACTTCCGCGATTCCGGCATGGAGGGCTCGCCGGCCCACGACAATCCCCGCGCGTTGGTCAACCGCGTGGATGAAGCAGTGGTGCTTCTCAAGGAACACTTCGCTCAGATTCAGCCACACATCGTTTTGACTTACGGCCCGGACGGCGGTTACGGTCACCCGGACCACATCGCCGTGCACAAGGCAGTTCACGCTGCGGCGGATCCGCGCCAGCGCATTTGGTGGGCCATCTTTGAGCGCAGCGCCCACTACGCCGCGCTCGAGCAGGTGGTCGCGCCGCAGGGCTGGGCCAAGCCAGACCAGGCGTACCTCGACAACTTCACCAACGAGTCACATGCGGTAGAGCATGCGCTTTCCGACGCCGCCCTCGCCGCCAAGCGCGCCGCCATGGTTGCCCATGCCACGCAGATTTGGGTGGCTGACGCAACAGTTACGGAGACGAATCCCGAGGCAGCCGTTGCGGGGATCGTTGACCCTGAGGTGGCTGTTGGTGCTTATGGTTTGTCGAATCTGCTGGTGATGCCGTTGCTGCGCGCCGAGCACTACCAGTTGGGTCAAGGCGAGCCAGCCATCAGCTTGCTGGAGGGGCTGTGATTTTAAACCAGTTCACGCGGGGCGAGCAGGTTACCGGCTTGGTGTGGTTGGCAGTCGGTGCATTGACCTCTTTGGTCTTGGAGGTTGTCTACCTCACGGCGCGCCTTCCACTGCCCGACGGCGCAAGTGTGGCGTTTCCCATCACTATTGTTGTGGCCTGGTGGTTCAATGGAGTGCTCACGCGCACAGCGCGGCTGTGGAGTGATAATGCCTACATTGGTCTCGTGCCTTTGGCTGCTTGGTTACTTGGCTACTTAGCATTCGCGCTGGGTGCGGCGGTAACTGGGGATATGTGGCTGGCAAATAATATTCTTTCGCTTCTGCTGCTGATAGCTGGAATCGGTGGCGGAATTTTCCCATTTTTCAAACAGAAGTGACATACTGTTAAACATCCCAAAACCCGTGAAAACAGGAGTTTTAGCACCTCATGACTTACACAATCGCGCAGCCGTGCGTCGATGTGATGGACCGCGCTTGCGTTGAAGAGTGCCCAGTCGATTGCATCTACGAAGGCAAGCGCTCCCTGTACATCCATCCTGACGAGTGCGTGGACTGCGGCGCTTGTGAACCTGCTTGCCCGGTCGAGGCCATTTTCTACGAGGATGATGTTCCGGACGAGTGGATCGATTACAACGACGCAAACGCTGCGTTCTTCGATGACCTGGGCTCTCCAGGCGGAGCAGCCGCGCTCGGACCGCAGGACTTCGACGCCCCGATGATTGCTGCGCTTCCGCCGCAAAATCAGGATTAATTTTAAATTCCCGGCCCATTCATGCGCTGGCGTGAACAAGGCCGGGGTTAATTGTTTGCTAGCCGCATATTCATCGCCATAACGCTCAAGGAGTTTTAGACTCATGGCTCGCCAACCGCTCGGAAACACACTGCCTGACTTCCCGTGGAATTCTCTTGCAGACGCGAAGAAGAAGGCACAGTCGCATCCGGACGGAATCGTTGATCTGTCTGTGGGCAACCCTGTGGACCCGGTTGCTCCGGGCGTCCAGCTGGCGCTGGCTTCAAATGCGGAGGCTCCTGGATACCCGACCACTGCAGGTACGGCCGCTCTGCAGGACGCGATTCGCGGCAATGTGCATCGCCGCACCAATGTGGAGCCAGAGGCTATCGGTGTGCTTCCTGTCATTGGTCTGAAGGAAGCCATCGCTTGGCTGCCGACGTTGCTCGGCATGCGCGGTGAGCGGGTGATTATTCCGTCTGTTGCTTACCCGACCTACGAGGTTGGCGCACTCATCGCCGGGGCGACTCCTGAGCGGAATGACGACCCAGCCGCGTTCGGCGATGCTGCGATGGCATTTGTGAATTCTCCCTCCAACCCCACGGGCAACGTCTTGAGCGTGGAGGAGCTGCGCGACGTGGTGGCTTGGGCACGTGAGAACGACGCTATTGTGGCCTCCGACGAGTGCTACTTGGCGCTGGCCTGGGACGATGACAAGAAGCCGGTCTCCATTTTGGATCCACGCGTAAACGACGGTGACACCACGGGTTTGATTGCTATGCACTCGTTGTCGAAGTCCCACAACTTGGCGTCTTACCGCACCGGTTTCTTCGCTGGCGATCCGAAGCTCATCGCGGAGTTGCTGGAGCTGCGCAAGCACGCCGGTCTCATCGTGCCGGGGCCGATTCAGGCGGCGATGGTTGAAGCTCTCAACGACGACGACTCCGAGAGCTTGCAGGTTCGTCGCTATGCTGCCCGCCGTGCGAAGCTGCTGCGTGCCCTAACGGAGGCAGGCTTCCGCATTGAGCATTCTGAGGCCAGCATGTACCTGTGGGCTACCCGCGATGAAGACTGCCGCACGACGGTGGACTGGCTGGCTGAACGCGGTATTTTGGTCGCCCCTGGTGACTTCTACGGCCCAACGGGGCAGAAGTTCGTGCGCATCGGCTTGAACGGCACCGACGAGCGTATCGACGCCGCTGTTGCCCGCCTCGCGCAGTAAATAGGTCGAGGGCCTGCCCATGGCTTTTCGACCGCCAGCGCGGGAGGGGATAAGCCCGCGGAAGGCGGTGCTGCATGGCACCGTTCCTGCCGCGCCGCAGTATTGGGCGGCCGAGGCTGGGGATTCTCCTTTTCCGGCGGGTGCACTCTTAGAGCCCGGAACGCGGCTGGAGTGCCCTATTCCTGCGTGGTACCACCCAGAGGTCCCGCCGGAGCCGCCCATTCCTTTCGACTATCAGGTGCTCTATGCCGATGAGCATCTTCTTGTCGTTGACAAACCGCATTTCCTGCCCACGACGTCGAATGGACGAATCGTGCGCGAGACTCTGCAGACTCGCCTGCGCGTGGATATGGGCAATGGTGAGATTGTTCCTTTGCATCGCCTCGATAGGCTCACGGCTGGAGTTGTGGTGTGTTCGGTGAACCCACGCACGCGTGGGCTGTATCAGCACATGTTCCAGGACAGGCAGATGCACAAGACTTATCGCGCTCGGGTGACGCAGCCACTCCAGTTTGAGGGCATGGTGACGCTGAGGATGGCTAAGCCGCACGGAAGCAGACAGGTTGTCGTGGATCCGGCGGGTACGCCGACGCAGACTTTTGTGCGTGCGAGCGGCAAGGACGTGGAGCTCCAACCGCTGACCGGGCACACGCATCAGCTGCGGGTCTTGTTGAACCACTTGGGTAGTCCCATCTGCGGGGATGACACTTATCCAGTGGATAAAGGGCTGGATCTCTATGACTTCTCGGAGCCTTTGCAGTTGGTACACGAGCGCTTAGAATTTATCGATCCGATATGTGGCGCGCGGCGTCAGTTTTTCGCTGCGCAAGGGTGAAGGACTAGACTCTAATAGGTTTTAATTTTAGACGACGCTAAGGGGCGAGCTATGGCGGATTTGACCTTTGCGCGGTTTGCCTCCAATTTTGGCCAGTTCATTAAGTTCGGCATGGTCGGTGGATCAGGTGTGTTGGTGAACCAAGCGGTGTTCATTGCCACCAAAAAGATCTTTGATTCTGCTTTTGGATTGCACTACTACGATCCTTTCTGGGCGATCCCGTTCACGGATTTCAACATCCGTTGGTACAACGTCTTCGCATTCATTGCCTTTTTGGTTGCAAATATTTGGAATTACCAGCTCAACCGCAAATGGACGTTTGGCTCGGTGGAGAAGGTGTCCTGGTTGCGGGGCTTTTTCCCATTCCTCATCACGGGCGTTGGTGCGATGATCGTTTCGCAGATTGTTATGGTCGCTTTGATCAACACGAACTCGCCGGTCCAGCTACCAAGCGATATCTTCGATGACTCCTCTGGATTAAGAAACAAGAGCTACTGGGCGAATGCGATTTCCATCGTGGTCGCTATGCCGATCAATTTTGTCATCAATAAGCTGTGGACATTCCGCTCGAAGCCAAAGTCGCCTGTCGTCGTTGCCCAAGAGGATCCGCTCTAAAAGTACTTTGGCGGCAGTAAGGTGAAGGTATGAATAAGCTCTTTTCTCTTCTTTCCTGCGCTGCCCTCGCTGGTGCGTTGACTGCCTGTTCGTCTGGTTCCTCCGACAATTCGCAGGATTCTGAGCCTAGTTTCGCTGCCGCTGTGTCTGCGACGGTGACGAGCTCGGCGACGTCGGAAGAGAGCACCCGTTGCACCGAGCCTGAAGGTTGTGGACGAACAGTACTTTATGGTTAATGAGATAACTTGGGTCGTGCTCATCCGCGACGGTTATTGCTTCGTTAAGCAGAGCGGCAGTTATGCAACTTGCCAAATGACAATGGTTGATACGCCACAAGTGGAAACCCCTGTGGGAATGGATTCGGCCGATACCGTCGCTAAGAGTGAATCAGGACAACTGGAATTTGTTAAGTCGATGACCGCAGGCCTACCGGGCGGCGGCCTGGCGGACTCGGCGCCTAAGACAATGGAACCGGGCACTCGCACCACCATTCAAGGCATCACACTGACTAATGACTTTGATGGAACGTTCGCCATGGAAAGCGGAGGCAGCGTCGCGACTTTTACTCCTGACGGACATGTGTCCATCAACTAGGAGGTCCTAAAAAGGCAGTAGCACCGGCGAGGGGCCGGTGCGATCTGTTGCGGATGGCTAGTCCTCGAGCTGCTTATTGAGGCGCTTTTCGACGTCGGGAAGCGGCAGCGTCGAGGTCGGGGAAATCCCGCGCATCTTCGCATTGATGACGCTGGCGACTGCGAGAATTGCAAACATCGCTGCGGCCGAGAGCAGCTGAACACGGGCACTGGCGTCGGTCAGCATGAGCACCGCAATGGCCGCGAAGATGGCCAGGGAGAACCACGTGAGGTACGGGAAAGCCCACATACGAATGGGCAGCGGGTGGATAGCTTCCAGGCGGCGGCGCAGGCGCAGCTGGCTCACCGCGATGAATACCCACACGATGAGCAGGGAAGCGCCAGCAGAATTGAGCATGAAGCGGAGCAACCAGCCCGTGTCGGCGTAGTTGAGCACGACCATGACCACAGAGAGGAGCACCGACAGGGCGATGGCGTTGGTGGGGACGCCGCGCTCGTTGGTCTTGGTAAAGATCTGCGGTGCCTCGTGGCGAGAGGCCAGCGAGTGCATCATGCGCGAGGAGGCGTAGATCTGCGCGTTGAATGCGGAGAGCAGTGCCAACACGATGATGACTTCCATGAAGCCGGCGGCCACCGGAATACCAGCGCGGTCGAGCACCTGAGTAAACGGCGATTGTGCTGCGGTGTCAGCGCCGCCGAGAGTGGAATACGGTAACAGGAAGGTGATGACCAGAACGGAGCCCAGGTAGAAAACCGAGATACGTAAGATGGTGGAGCGCACCGCGTTGACGAGGGACTTCTCAGGGTCCTCAGACTCGGCGGCCGCGATGGCTACTACCTCGATGCCGCCGAATGCGAAGGCAACGGCGAGCAGACCTGCAGCGACGCCGCCGAGGCCATTCGGCATGAAGCCGTCTTCGAGGAAGATCTTGGTACCGATGAACTCGTGCCCTGGTAAAAAGCCAAAAATGAGCAGGAAGCCCACGATCAGGAAGGCGACGATGACAATGACCTTGATGGCAGCGAACCAGTATTCAAACTCGCCGAAGAGGCGTACGCGCAGGAGATTGACGATGCCAAAGAATGCTACGCACACTGCGGCCGGAATCCACGGCGATACATTGAACCACGAACCTATGAAGCCGGCCGCGCCGGTGATTTCAGCGCCTAGGACTGCAACGGTAGCGAGCCAGTAAATCCAGCCTTGGGTAAATCCGGCCCAGCGTCCGATGCCGTGTTCGGCATACTCAGAGAAGGAACCGGAGGCGGGGATAACGGTGCCCATCTCGCCGAGCATCTGCATCACGAGGATGGCGAGGAAGCCAGCGATGAGGTAGGCGAGGAGCACAGCGGGGCCTGCGGCGGAAATACCAACGCCGGTTCCAAGGAAAAGGCCCGCGCCTATGGTTGAGCCGAGGCCCATCATGGTGAGGTGGCGGACCTTGAGGCCGCTGCCAAGAGAGCCTGATGAGGAAGATGTCGATGCAGTCACCTTCCCAGTTTAGAACGCGCCTGCGAGGGGGCTATGAACCGGGGGCTCGGCAGAAGCTTAGTTCTTGTGCAGGTCCTCGTTGAGGGCTACTGCATCGGCCTTCCACTCGGTGGCTTCGACGGCACCGGAGACGGAGTTGCGGCGCAGCAGGACGCCAGAAGCTCCGGAGAGCTGTGAGCCCTTGACGGTGTCGCCTTCCTTGACTCCAAGAGCCTCGGCGATCTTGCCGAACACGGCGATCTTCGTGCCAGCGGTGACGTAGAGGCCGGCCTCGACTACGGCGTCGTCGCCAAGCGAGATGCCAATACCCGAGTTGGCGCCCAGCAGGCAGCGCTCGCCGATGGAGATGACTTCTTTGCCGCCACCAGAAAGCGTGCCCATGATGGAAGCGCCGCCGCCAACATCAGAGCCGTCACCGACCACAACACCCGCGGAGATGCGGCCCTCAACCATGGAGGCGCCCAGGGTTCCGGCGTTGAAGTTCACGAAGCCCTCGTGCATGACCGTGGTGCCCTCAGCGAGGTGAGCACCGAGGCGGACTCGGTCGGCGTCGCCAATGCGGACGCCGGTCGGCACGACGTAGTCCACCATGCGCGGGAACTTGTCCACCGAGTAGACAGTAACGGGGCCGCGGGAGGACAGGCGGCCGCGGACCATCTGGAAGTCGGCAACCGCGCAAGGACCGTAGTTGGTCCACACAACGTTAGCCAGCAGGCCGAAGATGCCGTCCATGTTCAGGCCGTGCGGCTTGACCGCGCGGTGGGAGAGGAGGTGGAGGCGCAGGTATGCGTCGTAGGTGTCCACCGGGGCCTCATCCAGATCCTTGATGGCGGTCTCAACTGCAACGCGAGCCACGCCGCGCTCCTCGTCCGGGCCCACCAGCGCAGCGAATTGCTGTGGGGTCTGCTCCAAGCGGGTGGTGCCGGTCTTCGTGACGTTAGCGTCCTCGCCGATGTGAACGGCAGGGAACCATACGTCAAGGACGGTTCCATCGTGGGTCAGGGTGGCAAGGCCGCGGGCGGATGCAGAAGTCATATCTAGAAGTGAACCTTTTGATTGCCGGGAATCGCCCGAGAAACCCCAGGCGACATCTTTTACCGCTACAGCTTACACAGCTAGCTAGTTTCCGTAGCTACTTGGCGCGGTTTTGTGAACTGCGACGCAACGACGAGGAAGGCCGTTAGTACGAGCACGGCAATGACCTGGTTGCGGGCAGAGGGATCGAGGAGCATGAGCACGACCAGCACCGCCATGGCCAACAAAGTGGCCCATGGCAGTACCGGGTAGGCGATGACGCGGATGGTGGTCAGCTCGTTGTTGGCAGCCATGATGGGGTGCAGCTTCAGGTAGGAAGCAACCACGAAGGTCCAGATCACCAGCAGGCAGCCGCCGACCGCATTGAAGAGGAAGGCCAGAAGTCCTGGTGGGTTCCAGAACTGCAGGAGTACCGATGCGAAGGCGCAAACCATCGAGAGGATGACGGCAAAGACCGGGGAGCCGGAAGGGTTCTTGGTGAGGAAGACCTTAGGTGCGGAGCCATCCTTGGACATGTCATGAACAAGGCGGGAGGTGGCGTAGATCTGCGCGTTGAACGCGGACAGCAGTGACAGGGCGATGATGACTTCCATGAAGCCTGCAGCGAATGGGATCTTGGCTGCTTCCAGAACCAGGGTGAACGGGGAATCCGCGGCAGCGTCGGCATCCTGAATGCCGGCGAATGGCAGGATCATCGTGATGACTACGATGGCGCCGATATAGAAGACCATGATGCGGAAGATGACCGCGCGGACTGCGGTTGCCACGTTGTGTGCTGGATCCTCAGACTCAGCGGCGGCAATGGTCACCACTTCAATACCGCCGAAGGCGAAGGCCACAGCAAGCAGTCCAGCCGCAAAGCCAGGTAGGCCATTAGGCAGGAAGTTCTCAGTGAAGTTTGTGCCGGCTAAATCGCCGTTGAATCCAGGCAGCACGCCCACGAACATGAGGACACCAACGACGAGGAAGGCGATGATAACCGCGACCTTGATGATGGCAAACCAGAACTCGAACTCACCGAATCCGCGGACTGCGGCGAAGTTCACCACGGCGAAGAAGGACACAGCGATGAGCGCTGGGATCCAGGGGGCGATGTCAAACCACGAGGAGATAATGGCTGCAGCGCCGGTAATCTCTGCGCCCATAACCATGACTAGCATGAACCAAAAAATCCAGCCCAAGGTGAAACGGGCCCAGTTGCCGAAAGCCTGTCCGGCATAGGTGGAGAAGGAGCCCAGGGAAGGGCGGGCTGCGGCCATCTCGCCGAGCATCCACATGATGACGGCTACGAGGGCGCCGGCTATCGCATAGGAGACGAGAACCGAGGTACCGGAAATCTGAATACCGAGACCAACGCCGAGGAACAGACCAGCGCCGACGGCCGATCCGAGACCCATCATGGTGAGGTGGCGAGTCTTTAGTTGCTGTGTGGCATCTGCCATATTCATCCGCCTTTTGTGACGCGCTTTAAGTTGACCAAGGGGATATTACACAATGCAGCAGACATCCGTGGACGCTACGATGGCGCTTTGTGACTTTAGATCTGTTTGCGTCCCCGATCGAATTGACCAAAGCGCTCGTTGATATTCCGAGCCCATCGCATCACGAGGAGGCGATTGCCGATGCAGTCGAAGCCGCCCTGCGCGGCCTCGACAGCGAAAAAGTCGAGGTAGTGCGCTATGGCAATACCGTATGCGCGCGCACCAACTGGGGCAAAGATTCCCGTGTGGTCTTGGCTGGCCACATCGACACCGTGCCTTTGGCTGACAACGTTCCCCACCACATGGAAGGGGACATCATGTGGGGGTGCGGCACCGTCGACATGAAATCCGGCATGGCTGTGTATTTGCATGCTTTCGCCGCGCTTTACGACGCCCCAGAGCTCGCCCACGATCTCACCGTCATCGCCTATGAGGGCGAGGAGGTGGCCACCGAGTTCAATGGCCTGGGACACCTACAAAAGGATCATCCGGAGTGGTTGCACGGTGATCTGGCGCTGCTCGGCGAACCCTCCGGCGCCATGATCGAGGCAGGCTGCCAGGGCACCATCCGCCTGCGGGTCACGGCCCACGGCACCCGCGCCCACTCTGCCCGCGCCTGGCTGGGCTCTAATGCTGCCCACACGTTGGCTCCGGTGTTGATGAACGTGGCCAACTATGTTCCGCGTGAGGTCACCATCGACGGCTGTACCTATAAGGAAGGCCTGAACATCGTGCACCTGGAGTCGGGTGTGGCCACGAACACGATTCCCGACGAGGCCTGGATGTTCGTCAACTTCCGCTTCGCGCCGGACCGCAGCCTGCCGGAGGCAATGGCGCACATGCGCGAGGTCATCGGCGAGCACGAGAACGTCAGCATCGAGGTTGACGACGAAGCTGGCGCGGCACTTCCCGGGCTGGGACAGCCTGCGGCACGCGCGCTTGTCGACGCCGTCGGCGGCCAGTTCCGCGCCAAGTTTGGCTGGACCGACGTGGCCCGCTTCTCCGAGATGGGCACGCCGGCCGTGAACTTTGGCCCGGGCGATCCCGGGTTTGCTCACAAGAAGGACGAGCAGGTCCCCATCGAGCAGATCACTACCGTATCCACTGCACTCCTGCAGTACCTGACCACCGCTTAGGCGCTACAGTCGTACAAGCCACCCTCCCGCAGTTACCCCAAGCGTCCCAAAGCACCCCGAAAACAAGGAAGTATCCCATGTCGCCTGAAAGAAACCGCACCCTCCGTGGCCCACTGCTTTTGCGTACCGATGGCCAGCAAGAGTCCACCTTCGATCAGCGCCTTTTGGAGTCCGGCGCTGACCACGAGTGGCAGCACGCCGATCCGTGGCGAGTGCTGCGCATCCAGGGTGAGTTCGTGGCCGGATTCGACGCTCTGTCCAAGCTGCCCAAAGCAGTTACCGTGTTTGGCTCAGCGCGCATGGGGGAGGGCACACCAGAGTACGACCTGGGCGTGCGCGTTGGCGAGGCGTTGGCCAAGTCGGAATATGCCGTCATCACTGGCGGTGGCCCCGGCGTCATGGAGGCCGCCAACCGCGGCGCATATGAAGCAGATGGGCTCTCCGTGGGCCTAGGCATCGAGCTCCCGCACGAGCAGGGGCTCAATGAGTACGTGGACCTGGGACTGAACTTCCGTTACTTCTTTGCTCGCAAGACGATGTTCCTCAAGTACTCTCAGGCGTTTATCTGCCTGCCTGGTGGCATGGGCACCATGGACGAGTTTTTCGAGGTGCTGTGCATGGTTCAGACCGGCAAGGTGACCAACTACCCAATTGTGCTCATGGGTACCGAGTACTGGTCGGGTCTCGTTGAATGGCTCAAGTCCACCTTGGCGGCGGGTGGTTTCATCAATCCGGAGGACCTCGATCTCTTCCTCGTCACCGATGACGTCGATGAGGCGGTTGCCCATATCGTGGAGTGCCACAAGGTGATGAGCGACAAGCGAGTCCGCAATGAGCGCTAGCCTCGCCCGAGTCATGGCGATTGTCAATCGCACCCCTGACTCTTTTTATGACAAAGGCGCCACCTTCGCGGAGGAACTTGCCATTGAGCGTTGCTCGGAGGTCATCAAACAGGGCGCCAGCATTGTCGACATTGGCGGCGTGAAGGCTGGGCCTGGCGAAGCCGTCGATGCACAGGAAGAAATCGATCGCGTGGTTCCCACCATCGCTGCGGCGCACGAACGCCACCCGGACGTGATCATCTCCGTCGATACGTGGCGTGCCAGCGTGGCCGAGGCAGCCATCGCCGCCGGCGCCACGCTCGTCAACGACACCTGGGCTGGATGGGATCCCGAGCTCATTGAGGTAGCCGGCCAGCACAAGGTGGGCTACGTCTGTTCCCATACCGGCGGCGTGACTCCGCGCACGCGTCCGTATCGCGTGCACTTTGACGACGTCGTCGCAGACGTCATCGCCGAGACTACGGCGCTGGCGGAAAAGGCAGCCACGCTTGGCTGCCCGGAAGAGCTGGTCTATATCGATCCCACACACGACTTTGGCAAGAATACCTTCCACGGTTTGGAGCTGCTGCGTCGCATTGACGAGGTGGTGGCCACCGGTTGGCCGGTGCTCATGGCCCTATCAAACAAGGACTTCGTAGGGGAGACCTTGGATCGCGGCGTCGGCGAGCGCGTCTTTGGCACTCTGGCGGCCACGGCTTGGTCTGCCGCGCATGGCGTGGCAGCATTTCGCCTCCACGAGGTTGCGGAAACCCTCGACGTCATCCGCATGACCGCCGCCATCCAGGGGCACATGGCGCCGCTGAACACAACACGTGGGCTTGCATGAACGTCAGCGTTATCATCCCCGCGTTGAATGAGGAAGCCACCGTCGCCGATGTCGTACGCGCCTGCCGTGCGGATAACCCGGCAGAGGTCCTCGTCATCGATGCCGACTCCGTCGATCTCACTGCGCAACGCGCGCGTGACGCCGGGGCGACGGTGCACAACTGGCGGGACATCCTTCCCGACATTTCTCCTCGCCCAGGAAAAGGCGAATCCCTATGGCGCGGGGTAGCTGCCGCGCGAGGAGACATCGTGGTTTTTGTCGATGCAGACTTAGAATCTGCCCGGCCGGGAATGGTCAAGGAGCTTGTTGCTCCGTTTACTGAACCGCGAATACAAATGGTGAAGGCTACCTACCGCCGCACTATCGACGGCGCTCCCAGCGGCGGTGGCCGCGTCACGGAGCTCACAGCAAAGCCGTTGTTGCATATGTTTTTCCCTGAGCTCAGCGTCATCTCCCAACCGCTGGGCGGGGAGTATGCGCTGCGACGCGACGTCGCATGTGCCCTGCCGTTTGTCTCCGGGTACGGGGTCGAAGCAGGACTGCTAATCGACGTCGCCAAGCGCTACGGCGTGGAATCAATCGCCGAGGTGGACTTAGGAGAGCGCGTGCATCGCAACCGACACCTCCACGAGCTTGCCCCCATGGCTGATGTCGTGGCGCAGACAATCCTCTCGCGTGCCGCAGTCGTAGGTCCTATTGATCAACGCCTCGCCCTTAACAGTAAGCTCTAGCCTATGCTGTCGTGGATTTTGTTAATTGCAGTTTTGCTCGCGCTCGTGATCCTAGGAACCTGGGTGTGGGGTTCTATTTTTGGGCGTGGCGAGGTGTTTTCCGACCTTGACGAACGCCGTGACCTTGTTGAAGACAACCGGAAGGCGTTGCGCGAGGATCGCTTTGATGACATCCGCTTTGACGTTGTCTCTTATGGCTACCGTCAGACCCAAGTCGACGCTCTCCTTAACGAACTGGAAAAACGTCTGACCTCCACAGGCACCAATTCTGAAGCTTCCACCGGTGAAACGGCTGCAGCAACAGAGGAATCCGCCGAATCTGGAAAGCAAGGCCTATCTGCGCCGCTTAAAAACACTAGTCCGCAACGTGACTAGGAAAACGGCGTAGAGTGGTTGGGGTAACCCAAATAATTTGAATCCCAAAGGAGCGGAACAACTATGGCAGCTATGAAGCCACGCACGACAGGTGGGCCAATGGAAGCAGTTGAGGAGTCCCGCAAGATTGTTATGCGAATCCCCTCCGATGGTGGTGGTCGAATCGTCGTTGAACTCACCAAAGAGGAAGCAGCTGAACTCGGTTCACTCCTAACTGAAGTTTCCAGCTAGTCTGAAAGCATGCTTTCACACATCATCGATGTTCTGGCCGACCCCAACGATGGCTCTGCTCTCACCGGTGCGGATGATTTCACCCGCCTGGTATCGGGATCGGGCCATTCCTTTGATGTAGCCAAGCAAGGTTACGTCACGCTCTCGGCAGGCGCAGGGCTTAAACATAAGGGCGACTCCATCGAGATGGTCAATGCCCGCGAGACCTTCCTCTCCCTCGGGCACTTTGCGCCGTTCGTGGAAGCTGTCACTGGCGCGGTCCAGGATGCACTGGATGCAGCCGAACTGCCAGAAACCGTTGCCCCGACTCTGCTTGAAGTAGGTGCTGGCACAGGCTATTACCTAGCGCACACCCTCGACTCCATCGCGGACGCACGCGGCATCGGCCTCGATATTTCACCACATGCTGCCAAGCATTTGGCAAAGTGCCACCCACGCGTCGGCGCAGTTGTAGCGGATGTGTGGGAACGCCTTCCGTTGCAGGACGATTCGGTGGATGCGATTTCCGTAGTCTTTGCCCCTCGCAACCCAGCCGAGTTTCAACGTATTTTGCGCCCGGGCGGCGAAGTTATCGTCTTGACCCCTGGTGTGGGCCACTTGGATGAATTGCGCGAACCTCTAGGAATCTTGGGCGTAGAGGAAGGCAAGATTGAGCGCATGTACGAGCAAGCCGCAGGCCATCTCGAGCAAGCAGCCGACCCTGTGGACCTATCCTTCCCGATGAACCTCGACCGCGCTTCCATCGCAGCGCAGGTGGGAATGAGCCCTTCGGCCCGCCACCTGGGCGCTGAAGTTCTTGCAGAGCGGATGGAGCTGCTTCCTGAATCTATGACGGTTACTGCGCGTGCGCGTCTCGACCGATTGCGCGCAGTATAACCCAATTAAAAGGCGTGAACCCCCGGACCCTAGGTTAAGGGCTAGGGAGGGACATGCAGAAAGGCTGGAGACCACGTGGGGGTCTCCAGCCTTTTAGTCTTTAAATGTTGTGCCTTAGAGCTTAGAGCCCTTGCGCTGCCAGGATTGCTCGATTACAGCATCGCCGGAAGTCTCAACGATGACATCGGAACAGCCCTTCTCGAAGTAGACCCGGGAGCCCATTGCTACCTGGCCGCCGTCGGCGTAGACCTCTACAGTGGCGCCGTCGACTACGATGGTTAGGGAATCAGAGTCGCCTTCCGCGAGTTGAGCTATGGCCGGCTCGGAGTCCTTGAAATAGGAATCAAAAGCCTTAGCCATAGAACGATCAAGCGTCAAGGTGCTGCCTGCGTGGGTGACCACGGCCGCTGGTTCACCGTTGCCGTCCAACAGAGTTACCGTGACGGAAGAGCCCTCTGGGACGTCCAGTACGCCGGTCCAGGAACGGGCGCGTTCAGACTGACGGATTGCGTCCGGTAGGCCACGCGGCGGAGTCTGGAAGAGCTTTCCACCCTGCAGGGTCAGGTGGCGCGGCAGCGCCAGCGTATTGGCCCACCCCTCCTCCTTGAAGGATGGGTGCAGCGTGGGATCGTCGCCGCGGCCATTGCCGTTGAGCAAGCCGAAGATGAGGGCTTCGTCGTAACGCGTCTCCTGCGGAATGGTTCCATCAGTGGTGTTGGTATTGCGCGGCCGCGAGAAGTCATGGCCGAAGTCAATGCGCTGGAAGCCAGACGCAATAGTAAAGGTGGTTCCTTCCAAGCGGCCCACCAAGTATCCGGACACGTCGCGATTGTTGCGTTCAAGGGTAAGAAGGAGGACGTCGTAAATGCGGCCGTCCACCTCGTCACGCAGGCGCACCAAGCGAGGGGAAACGACGGGCGGAATAGAGGAGTTCGCCGGCACCTCGCCCTCGTTGAAACCTGGCTCGCCATTGAATTCGAGCGGGCCCTCGACTTCCCAGGATAGACCGTCTGCAGAACGGAGAATTACCGGAAGCGGCGCATCAGAGTGCCCAGTCAGTGCAAGCATGAGCCAGCCCTCGTGGCCCTCGTCGCGGTCCTTTGCCGCCCAATCCGGAACAACCGAAGGGGAGCGGAAGCGCGAGTAGTTGGTGACGGAGCTAGCCACTTCGCCATAACGGACAACGTTTGGATCTAACGAGTGACTGTCATCAGAAATCTCGCACACGTCTTGGAAGTCCGTGAAGCGGGCCAAACGCACCGAAGTGCCGGTGGAGGTCACCGAGGTGAAGTAAAGATTGATGGCGTCTTCCCCCGCTGCCACGGAGCCCGCGCGCAGGGAAAGCTCGCCGCCGACAGGGGCCAGGACGTCGTCGCATTCCAGCCAGTCGAAGGGGAGTTCTTCAGAATATGTGTGGCCCCAACGCGCCGGAGCAGAAAGCTCATGACGGTACTGGAAGAACAGATGCCAAGTGGTGCCATCGAGAAGGACACCGGCAGGTGCTTCAAGAATTCCCGATTCCGGAACAAAGTGCAGTTCAGGACGATGAGTTGTCACGAATAACCTTCCTAAAATGTGCCTATACGAGGGCGCGGTAGATGTCGACGGTTTGGGAAGCGATGGTGGCCCACGAGAACTCGTCGACTGCGCGTTTGCGGCCGGCTTGGCCGAATGCAGCGGCCCGCTCTTTGTCAGTAGCAACCTGATTGACAGCCGCGGCGAGGTCCGACTCAAAGGTAGCTGTATCGTTCTGGTCGTAGTGAACCAGCACGCCGGTCTCACCATTCACGACAACCTCGGGGATGCCTCCGACGTCAGACGCGACGACGGCGGTGCCACACGCCATGGCTTCGAGGTTCACGATGCCGAGCGGTTCGTAGATAGAAGGGCACACGAAAACTTCGGCGCCCGAGTAGACCTCCTGGATAAGGCTGCGCGAAAGCGTCTCTTGTACCCAGAAGACTCCGTCACGGGTGGACTGTAGTTCCTCGACCAGAGCCTTGGTTTCCGCAGCGATTTCAGGGGTATCTGGAGCACCGGCGCAGAGGACCAGCTGGATGTCCTTGTCGAACTGGGCTGCAGCCTTGAGTAGGTGCTTTACGCCCTTTTGGCGGGTGATGCGGCCGACGAAAGCAACGACGGGGCGCTGCTTGTCGACGCCCAGGGTGTCGAAGTAGTCAGCCTGGCGCGGCTGCCACAGCTGGGTATCAATACCGTTGAGAACAACGTGCACCTTAGACTCATCGATGCGGGGATAAGCATCCAAGATAGCGCCCTTCATGCCGGCAGACACAGCGATGACGGCATCGGCATATTCCATGGCGTTCTTCTCTGACCACGAGGAAATCTCGTAGCCGCCGCCGAGTTGCTCACGCTTCCAAGGGCGATGCGGCTCCAAAGAGTGCGCAGTGACTACGTGCGGGATGTCGTAGAGGCGCGCCGCAAGATGCCCAGCCAAACCGGCATACCACGTATGTGAGTGCGCGATATCGATATCGGAGGCGGCAGTGGCCATGCGCAATCCGGTGGACAGCGTTTGGATAGCGGGGTTAGCTTGCGTCAGCTCCGGATCAACCCCGTGGGTGAAGACATCTTTTTCGTCGCGGGGCGCGCCAGTGCAATGCACTGATACGTCGATGAGTTCGCGCATAAATCGGGTCAGTTCGGCGACATGTACGCCTGCGCCACCATAAATCTCTGGTGGGTATTCTTTGGAAAAAATTCCGGCTCTCATGCCCTCCCAGAATACGGATTAAGTTAAGCGTGTGCAGAAAAAGATCGCGGGGGTAGTTTCACAGATATTTCTTCTGCGAAACGTTTGAAAAGTGAATAGGTTGGAACATGTGAAAACGCAGCCTAATGTCCTTGCCATTGTCCTCGCCGGCGGCGAAGGTAAGCGTCTCTTCCCGTTGACGGAGGATCGCGCGAAGCCCGCCGTTCCCTTCGGCGGCTCCTATCGCTTAATCGACTTCGTCTTGTCGAATCTCGTCAACGCGGGTTATCTCAAGATTGCGGTCTTGACTCAGTACAAGTCCCACTCCCTCGACCGTCACATCTCGCAGGCCTGGAATTTATCGGGTCCTACTTCCCAGTACATCGCTTCCGTTCCGGCGCAGCAGCGTCGTGGCAAGCGTTGGTACAACGGTTCTGCGGACGCCATTGTGCAGTCTCTAAACCTTATCTATGACGAGAAACCTGACTTTGTCATCGTCTTCGGTGCTGACCACGTCTACCGCATGGATCCCCAGCAGATGGTCGAAGAACACATCGCCGCCGGCTTGGACTGTTCCGTTGCTGGTATTCGCGTACCGCGCTCAGAGGCTTCTGCATTCGGTTGTATCCAGGCTGATGGCATGGGCTCAATCACTGAGTTCTTGGAGAAGCCAGAGAACCCGCCATCAACGCCAGATGATCCGAACATGACTTATGCGTCGATGGGTAACTATGTCTTCACCGCCGACGCTTTGATTGAGGCGCTGCTTGAGGATGAGCAGAACGAGAATTCTGATCATGACATGGGTGGGGACATCATCCCTTATTTCGTTGAGCGGGGTCAGGCCCATGTTTATGACTTCATGGCTAACGAGGTTCCTGGCTCAACTGAGCGCGACCACGGTTACTGGCGCGACGTAGGTACCATCGACTCGTTCTACGAGGCGCACATGGACCTCATCTCTGTGCACCCAATCTTCAACTTGTACAACAACCGCTGGCCGATTCACTCCACCGATGAGTCCAACCTGCCGCCAGCAAAGTTTGTGCAAAATGGTATCGCACAATCGTCAATGGTGGCTCCTGGCTGCATCGTCTCTGGCGGTACGGTCCGCAACTCCGTCCTTTCTTCGGACGTCCATGTTGCAGACGGTGCAACGGTAGAGGGCTCCGTCCTTTTGCCAGGTGTGCGCGTGGGCAAGGGCGCGGTGGTTCGTCACGCCATCTTGGATAAGAACGTTGTTGTTTCCGATGGCGCAATTATCGGCGTTGACCGCGAGCGCGATGAAGCCCGCTTCAAGGTCTCTGATGGCGGCGTAGTGGTCGTGGGCAAGAACGAGACTGTATAAAATCGCCTCTTAGGACTTGGGCTGCGATTAAAGCCGGGGTGGAGCTTCCTTTCAAAGGTTGGCTCCGCCCCGGCTTTTGTGCCCAGTTCGTCGCTAGTCTTCCAAGAGTTGTGACCGCTAGCTACTGCTTGGTGATGAGGGTAAGTCCCGAGCCCAATGGAAGACGCGTGACAATCGCGCCCTCGAGGGAGCGCGCGAGTTCATCTGCCTCGCGGGCTGCCGCAGTGTCGCGGTCAGTACGCGTGGTGTCTGCGAGCGTTCCGTCGAGGAGGGAATTGGCCAGTACCAAGGTGCCGTGCTGGCGCAGCAGTGGGAATGCGGCGTTGATGAGTGCAGGCATATCCAGTGCAGGAACGTCGGCGAAGATGAGCTGGTAGGCGTCAGTTGCAAGGCGGCCCATCACCTCGAGTGGACGAGAAGGCAAGAAGCGTGCACGCGTGGTGGCGAATCCAGCCTCACGGAAGGTGGCCTTGGCCATGGCCTGGTGCTCTGCCTCCGGGTCGATACAGGTGACGATGCCGTTTTCGGGCAAACCCTGGAGGAGATAGATTCCTACCACGGCGGCAGCCGGGGTGATTGCCACTGCCTGTGCGCGCTCAGCGCCAGTACCGGTGGCGGTGAGGGAGGTAAGCAGCTGTCCTGTTGCTTCATCAGGAACGGACAGGCCATATTCCTCAGCATGGGAGCGTGCTCCGGCGAGTGCCTCAGAAACGTCGCTGGTGGATTCGATGTAAGAACGCAATGCGTCGTATGCCGTAATAGTCACAACCTAAACCTTAGGTAATTTTGTACGTGCGCGGTGTCAAGACGCCAGGTTTGTTACTGATGAGATAGATGTTTTCTCTTCACAGAGTCTTAACAGAATAATGTCTGGCGTTTTGAAGCTAGGTATAGAAAAATGATTGGCATGACAAAAAAGCAGATCGTTGAATCTTCTCTCGGCGAAGCACGCGAGGGGGCTCCTGCATCCTTCGCTGATGCCCAAGAGGAACTGACTGGAACGGCTGCTTTTGACGCGGGCACTGCAGCCATGCCTTCCTGGGCTGAGCTGGTGGCTGAGCACGCAGACTCTGTTTACCGCTTGGCGTACCGCCTTTCTGGTAACCAGCAAGATGCGGAGGATCTGACTCAAGAAACGTTCATGCGAGTCTTCCGTTCACTGGATAAGTACCAAGCCGGCACCTTTGATGGATGGCTGCACCGCATCACCACGAACTTGTTCCTTGATATGGTCCGTCACCGCGCCAAGATCCGTATGGAGGCTTTGCCGGAGGACTACGAACGTGTCCCAGGAACGGACATGACCCCGGAGCAGGCCTATTCTGTGGCGAACTTGGATCCAGTTCTGCAAAAGGCTTTGGATGAGCTTGCCCCTGACTTCCGCGTCGCCGTGGTCCTTTGTGATGTTGTGGGCATGAGCTACGACGAAATCGCAGAGACTCTGGGTGTGAAATTGGGTACTGTTCGTTCCCGCATCCACCGTGGCCGTTCGCAGCTGCGCGCTGCCTTGGAGAACGCGGCACAGACTAACGACGACGCTCGCGTGCTGTTGCGCACTCGCTAGCGTTCCATACCGAGCGCCGTTCGGCGTCTATGGTGGGAGATAGCAACGCGCTGCAAAATAACGGCGACGCCTCGATAAGAAAGAAGGTGGGAATAGTTCATGGAATCCTTCGAACGTAAACGCCGCGCCGCCTTCTCTCTGCGTGGGGTGGTGGGCACTGAAACCAGCATCGATAGTGCCCATGCCAAAGCTCGCGATAAAGCCAAAGCTAAAGCGCGGCGTGGCGACACCATTGGTCACCTTGGGCCAGAAGCTGTGGCAGCCTTTGTCGACGGTGAAATGGAGCCGAAGGCAAAACACCGCGTGCGAGTGCACTTGGTTCATTGCTCGGAGTGCCGTGCAGACGTCCACGAGCAGCGGCACGCTTCCGAGTGGTTGCGCCAGTGCAACGTCGATGCCCAGGTCCGCGCGCCCAAAGATCTGATGGCCAAGCTCGCCGGCATTGCTAGTGACGCCGCGACCGTAATGCGCACTTCTAACGAAGCAAGGGATGAAGAGGTTTGTCAGGCAGCTTCACCCCAGGATTTCCTCGATAAGTTTGAGATGGTTATCCGCGCGGTTAAGCACAACCAAGGCCGTAAATAGCTTCGTCCCCATAATTGGTGGAGGTGTCGCCTCAGCAGAAGACGGCTGAGAGGGATAAGATGACACCGTGTTTTCTTCAATCGGTTGGCTCGAGATAGCGTTCATCGTTCTCATCGGAATTGTTGTCATCGGCCCGGAGCGCTTGCCTGGGGTTATTACCGATATTCGGGCTGCGATCTATGCCGCGCGCAAGGCCATCAACAACGCCAAAGCAGAGCTGGAAGGCGATCTGAGCGGCTTGGGTGAGGAATTCGACTCACTGCGTGGCCCCATCAGCCAGGCCGCAGAGTGGACTCGCATGGGCCCACGTGGCGTTATCACCAAGGCGCTTTTCGACGGCGATGAATCCGCGTGGGATGACTTCGACCCTAAGAAGATGACGGAGGGCCTAGGCAAGCCGGTGATTTCAAACCAGCCGCAGCAACCAGCCTCGGGTACGCAGAGCTCGTCCACCCCAACGCAGAATAGGCCGACCTTTGATTACTCGCAGGTTTATGCGCCCCAGCAAAACACCTCGCACTCCAAGCCCAGCCAGCAGGGCCAACGAGCGCAAACACAGGCGCCACAGGGGCATGAAAACGCCCAAAAGCCGAAACCTTCCGATGACGGGGGTCATGCAGCAGGTTCCGGCTTCTCCTGGGCTGACGTAACCTAGCTCGTCCGAGCCCGGCTCGTGGCTAGTGGCGGGTAACCCCGAGTCCGAGGGTCTTGCCTACGAGTGAGTCGGAGCGGATGGCCAGCTTATCGGCTAGCCCCTTGACCGCCTGCGCGGAGGGGGACTCAGGCGCGGCCTTAACGATCGGCTCGCCAGCGTCGCCACCAGTGCGCAGAGCGGGGTCGAGTGGGATCTCAGCCAAGACCGGCACCTCGTAGCCGAGGATGGTGGACAGGCGCTCAGCCACGACCTTGCCGCCGCCGGTGCCGAAGATATCCATCGTGGAGCCATCTGGTAGCACCATGGCGCCCATGTTCTCAATGACACCAGCAACGCGTTGACGGGTTTGCTGCGAGATAGAGCCAGCGCGCTCTGCAACCTCAGCGGCCGCGGCCTGCGGGGTCGTCACGATGAGTAGCTCGGCGTTGGGGATGAGCTGCGCAACGGAGAGCGCGACGTCGCCAGTGCCGGGCGGAAGGTCGAGCAGGAGCACGTCTAGGTCGCCCCAGAAGACGTCCGCCAGGAACTGCTGTAGTGCACGGTGCAGCATCGGTCCACGCCACACCACAGGGGCGTTGCCCTCCACGAATTGGCCGATGGAGATGTGCTTGATGCCGTGGGAGATAGGTGGCAGAAGCATCTCATCATCGAGCACCGTGGGGCCAGCGGTAGAACCTAGAAGACCGGGCACGGAGTGACCGTAGATGTCAGCATCGACGATGCCTACTTTAAGGCCCTTGGTCACCAATGCGGCAGCCAGGTTAACGGTGGTGGAGCTCTTGCCGACGCCGCCCTTACCGGAGGCGACCGCAAAGACGCGGGTGGTGGAGTCTGGTTTTGCGAAAGGAATTTCTGGCTCTGCCTGGCCGCCGCGCAGCTTCTGCTTGAGTGCGCGACGCTGCTCGTCGCTCATTGCGTCGAGTGCGACGGATACTTTGCCCACGCCCTCGAGATCCTCGAGGACAGCGCGGGTGTTGGCTTCGATGGTGTTTTTCATCGGGCACCCAGCGATGGTGAGATAGATTTCTACAGCGACGTCATTGCCGTCAACGTTGACGGATTTGACCATATCGAGTTCAGTGATAGGGCGGCCGATCTCGGGGTCTTCAACCCTGGAAAGGGCCTCCCGAACGGCGGATTCTGTGATAGCGCTAGTCATAACCCGTCCCATCTTAGCCCTTTATTTAACACAGGAAAACGCTGGGATAAGGCGGCGTCGTTAAGCGCATATGCGCAGTGTAGAATTTCAGGGACGTGATGACCCTTGTTAACTGACTGATGTCATCTTCTGGAACATCTATTAGGAGACTGTGATGCAAACCCGCGCATTTCTCGCGATGCTGGCCACCGCAGGACTAGCCTTGGGCACGGCAAGCTCCTGCGCAAGGTTTGATCCTTCTGCTGATGCCAAGGTGGGTGTGGGCCAACCAGTGACGATCGCAGTTGATTCGCACTCCACGCGCCACTTGGTGCTGGCGGAGCTCTACAAGCAAACCCTCGAGTCGGAGGGGCGTGCAGCGAACATAGCCAGCAGCGATGTACTTTCGGCAGACCCGAGCTTGAATGAAAAATTGCCGCTGTTCCAAAGCAGTGACGGGACAAGCAACCTCTACATTGGGTGCACCGGTCAGCTCCTGAACGCGTTTAATCCTGATGAAGCCAGAAAGCTATCGCAGCGCTTTGTTGCGGACGAAAAGGAACCCTCTGGTGAAGATTTCCTAGCCACTACGCATATTGCATTGATGAATGCTCTGCCGCCTGAATTGGCGGTCGTGGAACCGGCCAGTGCTCACGGTTGTGAAGGCTCTGATGTGGAACTTCCAGAGAATTACGTGGCCTTGTACTACAAGGGCCTGTTCAATAGGGAAGAGCGCCTAGCGGTGTCTTCATTGACCAAGTTCCTTACTGAGGAAGAAATTGAAGAGCTCGTTGAAAAGTCCGAGAAATCGGGCTCCATCGAGGAGACCGTTGGCCAATGGATGGCGGAGTCCAACGCCGGAACAGTGATGGATACTGGCGGAGATTCGAATTCTTCTGGTGGCTCTGATCTGACATCTGATGACGGCAAGACTGATAAGAGCAGTAAGCCAAAGTCCTAAGCTTTTCATCTCTTAGCCTGCTACACCGCGTGCACGCGGAAGTTGGTTCATATACAACAAAAAGCGCTCTTGCCTCCCACGTGATGGGAGACAAGGGCGCTAGTGCTTGCTGGTGGGGGCAAACCTGACCCCCGTCAGCTGTGGCCGTCTCAGACGGCCACGTACACGCTCTTAGATGTCGAAGGCCTCGTCCAGCAGCTTCTTCTGCTCAATCTGGTGGACCTTAGCGATACCAGTAGCAGTCGAGGACTGTGCACGGCGGGAGACGCGGACCATTTCCGGCATATCCGGAATCAGGCGGCGCAGATGCTCGTTGTAGAACGGCCATGGACCCTGGTTAGCCGGTTCATCCTGAACAAAGCGAACCTGGGTAGCGTTCGGGTAAGCCTTGAATGCCTCAGACAGGCGGTTGAACGGAATCGGGTGCAGCATCTCGAGTCGAACGATAGCTATGTCGTCGCGACCGTCAGCTTCCTTTTTCTTGGCCAGCTCCCAGTACAACTTGCCGGAGACCAGCATGATGGTCTTGACCTTGTCAGCATCGCCGACCTTGTTGCCGTTGTGGTCAACGAAGTTCGGGTCATTGATGACGGATCGGAAGGTCTTGATCTCCGTGAACTCTTCGATGGAGGAGGCGGCAGCCTTGTTACGCAGCATGGACTTCGGGGTGAAGACAACCAGCGGGCGCTTCATGGAACCGAGAGCCTGGCGGCGTAGCAGGTGGAAGTGGTTTGCCGGAGTAGAAGGCTGAGCCACGGTCATGGAGCCTTCAGCACACAGCTGCAGATAGCGCTCAATACGAGCAGAGGAGTGGTCAGGGCCCTGACCCTCGTAGCCGTGTGGCAGCAGCAGAACCAGGCTGGAGAGCTGGCCCCACTTGGCCTCACCAGAGGAGATGTACTCATCGATGATGGTCTGAGCACCGTTGGCGAAGTCGCCGAACTGTGCCTCCCATGCCACGAGAGCATCCTGGTTACCCACGGAATAGCCGTACTCAAAGCCCATGCCGGCGTACTCGGTCAGAGCGGAGTTGTAGACCAGGAAGCGGCCGCCGTTGCCCTTGGTTTGTGCAAGGTAATTCAGCGGGTTGTACTCGCTGCCATCGCGCGGGTCGATCGGGATTGCGTGACGCTGGGTGAAAGTGCCGCGGCGGGAATCCTCACCAGCCAGGCGGACCAGCTTGCCCTCGTTGGCCAGGGAACCAAAAGCGATGAGCTCGCCCCAGCCCCAGTCGATGCCGCCCTGGGTGGAGGACTTCAGTCGCTCCTTGGCCACGCGAGCAACGCGTTTGTGGTACTCGAAGCCCTCAGGGCCGTTGGCGTAGGCCTGGCCGATTTCGGCGATCTCCTCGGCAGTGATGGAGGTATCCAAACCACGGGTGAGCTCCTGTGCGGCGGTGATGCCATGCTGCTCGCCCGGAGCACCGTTCTCAGCTTCCTTGACCTGGGTGAAGACGGACTCCATCTGGTCGTGGAAGTCACGTGCAGCTGCCTCAGCTTCTGCATCAGAAAGATCGCCGCGGCCAATGAGCTCCTGGGTGTAGATCTCACGAACAGACTTGTGCTCATCGATGATGGAGTACAGCTCTGGCTGAGTCATCGAAGGATCATCCGCCTCGTTGTGGCCGCGCAGGCGGTAGCAGATGAGGTCGATGAAGACATCCTTGCCGAACTTGCGGCGGTACTCGGTGGCCAGCTGGCCTACCCACACAACTGCTTCTGGGTCGTCGCCGTTGACGTGGAAGACCGGGCAGTCGAAGCCCTTAGCCAGGTCGGTGGCGTAGTGAGTGGAACGCGCGGAATCCGGGGTGGTGGTGAAGCCAACCTGGTTGTTGACCACGATGTGCACGGTGCCGCCGGTGGTGTATCCACGCAGCTGGGACAGGTTGATGGTCTCCTGAACAATGCCCAGGCCGTTGAAGGAAGAGTCGCCGTGGAGCATGACCGGAACAACGGAGAAGCCGTCCTGGCCCTTGTCCAATAGGTCCTGCTTGGCGCGGGCGATACCTTCCATGACTGGGTCAACGGCCTCGAGGTGAGACGGGTTAGCAGCCAGGGTGATGTCGATTTCGCCATCGCCGAACATCTGGATGTGGTGGCCCTCGGAGCCCAGGTGGTACTTGACGTCACCGGAGCCGCCGAGCTGGCCGCCCTTGTAGTTGCCATCGAACTCGCCAAAGAGGTCAGCCAGTGGCTTGCCCACGATGTTGAACAAGACGTTGAGGCGACCACGGTGCGGCATGCCGATAACAACCTCGTCGAGGCCCTGGCCGGCAGCGGTGTCCACGATGGCGTCCATCAGCGGGATGAGGGACTCAGCGCCCTCGAGGGAGAAGCGCTTCTGGCCCACGTACTTGGTGTGGAGGAAGTTCTCGAAAGCCTCAGCAGCGTTGACCTTCTGCAGGATGTACTTCTGCTCAGCGTTGGTCGGCTTCGGCATGCCGGCTTCGAGGCGATCCTGCAGCCAGCTGCGCTCATCGCGGTCCAAGATGTGGGCGTACTCGGAGCCGACCTTCAGCGTGTAGGCATCGCGCAGACGCTTGACGACCTCGCGCAGGGTCATGGTCTCCTGGCCACCGAAGCCGCCGACGTTGAAGGTGCGGTCCAGGTCCCAGATGGACAGGCCGTGGGTCTTGAGGTCCAAGTCGCGGTGGTCCGGCCAAGGCAGGCCCGGCTGGCGCCAGCCTAGTGGATTGACGTCTGCGAGCAAGTGGCCGCGGGAACGGTAGGACTCGATGTACTGCATGACGCGGGTGTTCTTGTCTACGCCGGTGTTCGGCACATCCTGTGCCCAACGGAAAGGCTGGTAAGGAACGCCCATGGACTCGAAGAGTTCGTCCCAGAAGCGGTCATCAACAATGAGCTGGCCGAGGGTGCGCAGGAACTCGCCGGACTCTGCACCCTGGATGACGCGGTGGTCGTAGGTGGAGGTCAGGGTGACCAAACGGCCGACGCCCAGATCTGCGAGGCGGTCTTCGGAAGTACCGGCGAACTCCGCCGGGTAATCCATGGAGCCAACGCCGATGATTGCGCCTGCGCCCTTGGTCAGACGGGCGATGGAGTGGCGGGTGCCGATGCCGCCTGGGTTGGTGAGGTTGATGGTGACGCCGGAGAAGTCATCCATCGTGAGCTTGTTCTTGCGGGAGCGGTTAACGATGTCCTGGTATGCGTCCACAAACTCGGAGAAGGACATGTTCTCGGCTTCCTTGACCGCGGCAACGACGAGTGCGCGGGAGCCGTCCTTCTGCGGAAGGTCGATAGCCAGGCCCAAGTTGACGTGCTCAGGCTGGACCACGGTGGGCTTTCCGTCTTTGAGCTCGTAGCGGACGTTCATGTCCGGGTGAATCTGGGTTGCCTTGACGAGGGCGTAACCGAGGATGTGGGTGAAGGAAATCTTGCCGCCGCGGGTGCGCTTGAGATGATCGTTGATCATTGCGCGGTTTTCCCACATAAGTTTCACCGGCACGTCGCGCACGGTGGTAGCGGTAGGAACCTCAAGAGACTCGTCCATGTTCTTGGCGATTGCCTTGAACATGCCCTTGAGCTGACGCTCGCCTGCCTCAGGGGCTTCGCCAATGCGATCGAGCGGGGAATCAGAGGTCTTCTTCTTAGAGCTGGAATCCTTGCCAGGCTTCTCAGCAACCTTGGCAGGCTTAGCTGCCGGTGCTCCGCCAAGTGCAGCGGACTTAGCAGCGGGCTTTACCGGAGCCGACTTCTTGGCGGACTTATCCGCAGAAGCAGCCGCCGGGGTAGATGCACCATTGTTTGGTGCTCCGTTGGCCTCGAAGTAATCGCGCCACTCCTTATCTACGGAGTTTGGATCCTTGGAGTACTGCTGGAACTGTTCGTCAATCAGCCACGCATTAGGGCCGAAAATGCTCGAGTTGCTCACGGCAGGAATTCGCCTCATTTCCTTGTTAATTACGGTTCGTTAATGGGACTTTAGTAGCGTCTTCGCGCGGGTGCACGCGGCACCCCGAAAAGTGTCTCCTCACATGATACGTTCCGTGTTGTTTTACTCACTAGGTTAGGGGTGAAAAGGCCCCCTTAGTGGCGGAAAAACACTTAAGCGGCGGGCAATGGCGATAGTTGTTCGCGGGCGTGTTCCATGACCTTCTTGGCCAATTTGCGGTTCGCAGAGGTACCCAGGACGGCGCCGATACCCATGGGCATGAGCTTAGAAACCCATGCCCATTTCAAGCGCTTGGTGATCTGCTTGGTAAAGAGCTTGGTCAAGCGTCCGTTGAGGCCGTTGAGAGTGGGCGCGGAAAAGCGCGACAAGGTTGCTGCTGAGGTGACACCCGAAACAGTGCCCAAGTCACCAACGAGAGTGTCAACCACTGCGGTTCCCTTGGAGCCGGTCAACACGAGTAGGACCAGAGCGCGGCGGCGTTCTTCGTCATTAATGTTGTCGCCGCGCAGGTAGGCGGAGGACAGGATGTACCACGCGGCGGACTCTAAGAAGACTACGGACTCGGCACCGACGGCGGCCACGCCGGTAACCATGCCGACGCCTGGGACGGCAGCGGATGCGCCTGCGGCCGCACCGGTACCGGAAACAATGTTAAGGAAATGCTTGTCCACGAGCGCCTGCAGTTGCGCCGGTGATGAGCCTGGGTTGCGCTTGCGCAGTCCTTCTACGTACTTGGTGATAACAGAAGTTTGTACAGTGACGGCCTTATCGAGTCCTGCGAGCAGCGCCTTAGTAAAAGTATTGGCGTTGTCGGGGTTAATGTCATAAACGTCGAGCCCTTCTGGGGCAGTGCCCTCAGTGCCCTTAGCGCCTTCAGCACTAACCCCAGCAGTACCTACGTTGCCGTTTCCGTTCTTATTGTCATCTTTGTTAAAGAAAGCAGCCATTTTTGTTCACCTCTCAATATGGATAATGGCGCTCCGAATGGGCGCCACGTTTATTTCCCACCGTAGCGTAAGATTCGGCCTTCAACCTGAAAGCTTCCTGTGGGCTAGCCGGTATTTGCTATGGGCGTAGTCGCAGCTGGCTGCCAGACATTGCTCGTAAAACTCTCCTAATCTTGTAGATATGAATGCTGATGGAACTTACGGGCTGAGGTCTCGCGAAGCAAGTTCCGCCGTAGCCAAAATGCATGCGGCCAGCGCGCATGCGCGGGCACGGGCGGCAGCGGTGGCCGCTGCTAATGCCTGGGAAGATGATCTGACCGTTCGTACCGACAGCGGCTGGGTGCGCGGCAGTCTTGAGGAGGATCTGCGCACCGATCGCCCTATCTCCTCCCCGGTGCGCTCCTGGCGTGGTCTTCCCTTTGGCGCGGATACGGGTGGCGCCAACCGGTTTATGCCTGCTCAAAAAGTGGCGCCTTGGGAAGGCGTGCGGGAGTGCAAACAGTTCGGGGCTGTGGCTCCACAACCCATTTATTCTTGGCAGGACCGCGTCGAAGGCTCCGAAGACTGCCTTCACTTAGACGTGGTGCGCCCCAATAATGATGAGAAGCTGCCCGTGGTGGTCTACCTGCACGGGGGAAGTTTTATTGTGGGTTCTTCGCACATGTTGATGTTGCGGGGCTTCGAGTTGGCCGCGCAGATGGGCGTTGTTTACGTTTCCGTCAACTTCCGCTTGGGCGCATTGGGTTACCTGGATTTGCGTAGCCTGGGCGGGGAGTGCACGGCAAATCCTGCGGTTTCGGATCAGCTCTTGGCGTTGCAGTGGGTCAAACGCAATATTGCGGCTTTTGGCGGCGATCCTGAAAACATCACGTTGATGGGGGAGTCAGCTGGCGGTGCTGCGGTTTTGACACTGATGACGGTTCCGCGGGCTGAGGGATTGTTCAATCGTGCCATTGCGCAGTCGCCCCCTATTGGTATGTTGCATTCGCGCACGCAGTCGACGTTCTGGGCGCGAGAATTGGTATCGCGCATGGCATTACCGCGGGCGACGAGCGTCGATGACTTGCGCACCCACGATTTCGGCGACATCGTGCGGGCCGGCCAATCCATGATGTGGCGTGCGGGCGAGCTTTTCCATTTGAACTCCTGCTACGCCCCCACAGTGGATGACGACCTCATTCCGCAGCATCCACTTGTGGCCTTTGAAGAGGGCAAGCAAATTCAGGTCCCGCTGTTGGTGGGCACGAACTCGGATGAGGCCAGCTTCGGCAAGTTCCTATACCAGCGTCAAAGTGCTCGGCAGCGTGCGGCACTGCGGCTTTTGGCTTCCTTCGATGAAGTGAACGCGCCGGCGGTGGTCAAGGCTTATGGTGGGGCGATTGCGCGTAAGGACTTTGCGCACTTGCTTACCGACGCCCTGTTCTGGGCGCCCACCGTTCGCGTTGCGGATGCGCATTCCCGCATGAACAACACGTGGATGTACCGCTTCGACTTTGCCCCGACGGCGTTGCGATGGCTGGGATTGGGAGCGATGCACTCGATGGAGCTTTCCAACATCTTCGGCGACCCGGGGGCGTCCCGAGTTTCGGCTCTGACTCGAATGGGAGATAGCTCACTAATGGATGGCATGACGGAGTTGATGCAGTCTCAGTGGTCCTCGTTCATTCACACGGGCAAGCCGCACGAGGATTGGCCGGTGTATGCATCGCCGCAGCGTAACACGATGATTTTTGACTCCGAGCCGCGAGTGGTTCAGGCGCCTTTTGAGAGGCGTCGCCAAGCATGGGAAAACTACAACATGTTGGAGTGGGGAAGCGGGCGCCCGGAACTGCTTTCTGCTCTGGGCTTCATAACGGATGCGCTGGAGAACAGGTAGGATCTGAATGGCCTTGGCGTTTGCCTTGGTGACCAACTGCCACATGGATGGATTGCACTAATGAGCTTTTTCGAAGATATCGCTTCTGCGTTGGACGCTGAGGGGATTGAGTCCCGCGTCAATGATGACGTGATGTTTGTGCCCATTACCTCAGACCTTGAAATTCAGTTTGTGGAAATTGACCCTATCTTGCCAGCTGCGAACGTCTACATTGCGGCGGCGGATGTGGATGAAGATGATGAAGACTTCGAGGCGGTTTTAGTCTCGGTGGCTTTCTCCGTGGATGATGCTGTTGAGGCGGTGGCCAAGCACATCGCTACTGACCAAGTAGTAACTGTGTTGCGTGACCTTTTGGAAGGCACGGACGAGCGCATTACTGATCTAGAATTTGTGCAGGACGAGTTCAACCCCAACTTGGTTGTGGCTGAGGTTGCAAATGGCTCTGAACTGCGTGTTCTGGTGGAAACTGTGGACGGTGTTCCTTCCGCGATTGTCCGATTCCTTGCCTTTGATTTTGATGAAGAAGAGTTCGACGAACTCGAGGACGAGGCAATCAACGAGTTGTGGGAGTCTGATGACGCGGATGGTATCAGCGAGGAGCAGCGCTTGGCACTGTTAGAGGCGGGTGAGCTTGACGACGTCGCTCCTATCATTGAGGTTCCCGCTGAGGCCCTAGAGCTTGGCACTTACACCGACTTCGACCGTCTCTTCGATGTCTTGAACCTTGTTTCTGAGCAGGCAATGGATTGGGAAGCACAGTTGGTTTCCTTCGACGACGATGAATTCGAAGAACCGGATGTCTATGACTTGTTCGGCGCCGACGACGGTGATGACATCGATGACGATGACATTGATGACGATGACATCGATGGTGACGATGACATCGATGGTGACGATGACATCGATGGTGACGATGATGAAGACTTCGGAAACGAAGAGCGTGAGGATTAGAGTAAACGCGTCCATGAGGATTGCGAGAATGCTCTAGCTACCTACACACCGCTTACCCGCAGACAAGCTTCATCGCAGCTCTGCTTGTAAGCGGTGTAAATTTATGTCCCTATGCTGGCTTCTTCCCGGTAATGGTGTCTTCGCCGGCTCTGCGTGCCGCCTGCCCCAATCTAACAAAGTGAAATCCACAACTATGCCGTACTTACTCCGTACCAGGTGGCGTCAGCTACTTGTTGCGCTTGCCATGTTACTTACAACAGTTTCGTGGGCTTTGACGATGAATTCGGAGTTTTGGAGCATTACCTATACTTTCGAAAGCCCGTTGACCATCGTGATTTGGGTACTGTGCCTTGTTGCCACGTTGTGCCTGTTGATTTCCAAACACGGTGCTTTACCGCGGCACATGATGTTTAACCCCATCATGGGCATGGCAGTGAACTTGATTTTTGGCTCCCTTGTGATGGGCACGAACATCCCGTTCTACTTTGACACGATCGGCACAATGGTCATTGCGATTTTGTATGGTCCGGTATTAGGCATGGCAACGGGTGTTGGCGCCACGGTTGTTGCCTCAAGCTTTGCCGCGTACCCCCTAGCGTTTAATCCAGTGGCGATACTAGTGGGGTTCTTGTTCGGTGTGCTTGGTGACCGCAACTTTTTCCGATATGTGACGGGAACAATTGCAATCGGTCTCGTGGGCGGCTTGCTGTGTGGAATGGTTTCCGTCTATCCGCTGATTTTCTCCTTTGGAAACAGCGATGGCGTCGGGCGTCCAGGCCTGTTGCTGTATTTCCAGCTGATTACTGGTGATGAGCGCCTGGCAATTATTTGCCAAGCACTTCTATCGCACTCCGTCGACAAGGCATTCACCTTGCTCCTTGCCTGTACAATCATCCGCTTTGCGCCTATCGCGCTACGCACTTATTTTGTGTTCCCAGGAAATAGATCGATTGTGGAACATATCTTCCAAGAAAGTGCGGACAACAAGGGTTATAGCGAAGATGCGTATCGAGCATCCGAGTATTCGACAGGCACCTAGGCACCTAGGCAGCTAGCAGCTTGGCGGTTAAGCCGCCTGACTAAATCCAGTAAACAAAGAAGCCGGGGAGTGGACTGGGACGTAGTTGCTGTCAACCAGCCAGACGAAATTGTGCGCGTCGCCGCGGCTAGTCTCGTGAATCGAGTCAGCCAGTGCCGGCGGCACCATGGCACGCACCCATGCCTCGGCAACATTAGGCATAACGGCACTTCCTGTTGGGTCGGTAATACGTACTGAAATCAGGTAGGTGGGGACTCGCTCCTCACCGTAACCGAGAACGCGTGCGCGAGCTTGCTCGCCTACACGGTGCCGCGTCAATGTCATATTCAAGCTAGGGAAGCCTGCTACGGACGGTAGTTCCTTGAGCGGTGGGCGCCATGTGGGTGTAGGGCGGGCTAGTGAGCGCGGATGCCGAAGCGCGCCATTGAGGGCGTTGACAGTTTCGTTCTCGTGGAAAAGAATCTCAACTGCTAGTTCACCGGCCGTGAGCGAATGGGTTTCTTGAGGATGGCGGGAGTAACGCGTGGAGTTGCGGCGAGCTGGCATAGCGTTGGGGTTGAGGCGGTAGGGGGAGTTCTTGTGGTTCTTCATGACACGGATGATATTTAGGAGGCCTGACATACCGGACCTTTTTTAGAACACACGTTCTATCTGTGAAGTTATCTTTAGTTCTGTTTACTTAAGTGCTGAACGTCGGACTATGGTGTTTGTTGCTATGACAAATAAAGAGAATTCCGCAGAGCCAATCGATGCGCTCGGGCAGCCAGCAAAGATTCCTCGTGAAATCTGGATTATGGTCTCCGCGGCTTTCCTTATTGCTTTGGGCTACGGGTTGATCGCGCCGCTGCTTCCGCAGTTTGTGGTCAGCTTCGATGTTTCGATGGCCGCGGCAGGCATGGTGGTATCCATTTTCTCCGCTAGCCGTTTGGTCTTTGCGCCGAGTGCCGGAAGCCTTGTCGATAGGTTTGGATCCCGCTGGGTCTATCTTGGCGGACTTCTTACAGTGGCCGTGACCACGGGACTCGTCGCCATCTCGCAAGAGTATTGGCACATCGTAGTATTCAGGGCCTTGGCTGGCATTGGTTCGACGATGTTCACGGTCTCCGCCATGGGGCTCATCGTTAAGTTGTCACCTCCTAGCATTCGTGGAAAGTGTTCGGCCACCTATGCCACTGCCTTTCTTCTGGGCAACGTCATCGGCCCGTTGCTTGGCGCCAGCTTGTCTTTCCTCGGTTTTCGTTGGCCGTTTGTCATCTATGGGCTCGGCGTGGCCTTAGCTGCGGTAGTCGTGTGGATTCTGATGCCCGCAATTGAGGAAGATGACCCCAACGCGACAAAACTGCAGCCGATGAAACTTAACGAGGCATGGCACGATACCGCTTTCCGGGCGGTGTTGACCTCCAACTTTGCCCAAGGCTGGATCAACATGGGCGTACGCGTGTCTGTGCTTCCGCTGTTTGCGGCAACAGTTTTCCATAACGGTGCGGCGGCATCAGGTTTTGCGTTGGCAGTTTTCGCGTTCGGCAACGCTGTAGTGCTGCAGTTTTCAGGAAAATGGGCGGACACTTATGGTCGACGCCCTCTGATTCTGATCGGACTCATCGGCACCGGTGTATTTGTGGGATTGCTCGGCCTTGCAGATTCTGTCTTGGTGCTCCTGGTGGTGTCTGCACTGGCCGGAGCTTCTTCTGGTCTTATCAATCCCGCGCAAACGGCAGCAATCGGTGACGTAGTGGGCAACCAACGCTCCGGTGGGCAGGTCTTGTCGACATTTCAGATGGCCGGCGACTTCGGTCAAATCCTCGGCCCCATCGTGGTCGGGGGATTGGCGGACTACTTTGGTTTTGCCAAGGCTTTCGCCGTGTGCGGATTGGTCGCTGCGATGGGTGTCGTTGCGTGGACGTTTAGTCGTGAAACTTTAGCGGAGAGAAAAGCCATCCTTAAAAGAATTCCACGTAAGGGTTAGCTAGGGCGTTCCGTGCACAATCTGTCCGGTCATACCTACCGCGGTTCTGTAGAACAACTGCTTTAGATGGGGGAGAAGGACGTCGTTGTGGTCTTTGCTTCCCCCAAGTCCTCCCGTCTACTGCGCGTGTCGTCGATTGCCCAGCGTTACGAAGAGCGGGTCCAAGTTTATCAGCGGAAACTCGACGATATTTTGAAGGTCTTTGACCGTTAATCTGCACGTTTGAGGTCATCTTCCAAGCTTCCTTATGCCCCTGTACTGCCCGATTGTGGGTGGTGCGGGGGTATTTGCGTTTTGCGAAAATTGCAAATGATTGACATGTAACATGCTACTGTGAGCGCCGTCACCGAAACGGTTTTCTTTAATCTGAATTATGTGAGGAGGGACTCATGGGTATTGCCGCACTAGCAATCTTCATCGCGGTAACCGTGGTCTTTAACACGCTCTTGAAGAGGGATATCTCCGAATCTCTCGTCGTAGCGCTCATCTGTACCGCTCTGCTGGGCGGCACCCGAGCACCAACACTACTGTGGGAATCCGCCAAGGAGGCTGCGCAGTCTGAAGTCACCTTCGCCGGTATGGCATTCGTCTTCATGGGCATCATCGTTCAGGCAACTGGACTTATTGACCGCTTGATTGAGATTCTCAACTCGATCTTCGGCCGCGTGCGTGGCGGCGCTGCTTATGTCTCGACGCTGGGCTCGGCAATGATCGGCCTGATGGCTGGCTCCACCGCGGGCAACTCCGCGACGGTCGGATCTGTCACCATCCCATGGATGAAGAAGGCGGGCTGGACCTCGGAGCGCGCTGCAACGCTCGTCGCCGGCAACTCCGGCCTTGGCGTGGCGCTGCCGCCGAACTCCACCATGTTCATCATCCTGGCTTTGCCTGCCGCAGCGGGTGCCTCTGCATCCAGCGTCTACGTCGCACTTGCCTGCGGCGGCGCCTACGCGGTGCTCTACCGCCTCATCGTTGTGTTCTGGTGGACTCGCCGTGACGGCATCAAGGCAACCGAGCGCGAGGAGATGGTCAGCTTCGGCCACGCCATCAAGCACGGCTGGTCCTCACCTTCTATCTTCCTGGGCATCATCGTCCCCGTGCTCTTAACCATCGGACCGCTGGCCGGCTACTTGGGCAAGGAAGCCAACATCGGCGAGGACGGTGTGAAAGCCATTTCGATCATCGTCTGGGTGCCGATTCTTATCACCCTCATCGCCCTTATCGAAGGCGCATGGCGAATCCGTGCCAACAATGTGCACCTCGCAGCGCAGTTCAAGCGCGACCTTCCGCAGTTCGCCACCGTTGGTATCTCCCTCTTCGCGGCGCTTACCGCGGCGAAGATCATGGAGGAGCTCGGCGTCGGCGATCAGCTTTCGAGCCTGCTCGATGCAATGTCACTGCCTAAGTGGGTCATGCTCATCGCCGTGGGCATCCTGGCCGTCCTCGTGGCAACGCCGCTCTCGTCCACTGCAACCGCAGCCGCTATCGGTGCGCCCGCAGTTGCGGCGCTGACCGCCGTGGGAATCGATCCCACTGTGGCCATCGTGGTCATCCTGCTGTGCACTTCGACCGAGGGCGCTTCGCCTCCAGTCGGTGCGCCGATCTACCTCTCCGCAGCAATGGCCGAGGCGGACCCGCCAAAGATGTTCGTCCCGCTCATCCTGTTCTTCGTCCTCCCGATGATTGCGCTGGCATGGCTCATCGGCATGGGCTGGCTTCCCATCTACGTCCCGGCTTAAAGGAGCTCAAGCATCATGAAAACATTCTTCGGACTCGTCCAAGCGCTGTTCTTCCTGTTCCTCTTCGCCTTCCTCCTCGGTGGCGTGGGTATCATCGCAACCCAGAGCCTGGGCATCGTAACCCTTAACCAAGGCACCGTGACCGGCGTAGAAAACTGGTTGGCTCCGGTGACTTTTACCTGTTCTACCCTGTGCGCTGTATGCGCCTTCATCCTGAACTACCGTCCCAAGACGGACGCAGAAAAGGCCCACGTTCGCGCACACGGTGAGGATTAATTTTTAAAGCACATGCCCTAAAGCTCACGGGTGTGAGCATCCCAAATCTCTTCGACTCGCTGCTCTGCCTCGGCTTCTGATAGCTGCGGGTTGCGGCGGCGCAGAGTCTGGCGCAGGAGCAGGCGACCGGTTGCCGTGATGTGTGACGCCATGTCCTGTCGCGCCACATGGGCGTCGCCTTTTGCGATGGCATCAATGATCGGTACGTGCTCTGAATGCACCTGCTCCAAGGAGCGCTCGTTGCGCACCGTGGAATCGGTCAGAATTTGGGTGTGCGTGCGCAGCTTGTCCAGGGTGTCCCTGGCGCGGGTAGAGCCACCGGCGACCAAGATGGCGTCGTGAAGCTGCTTGTCCCAAGAGAAAAACTCCGGCTCGTTGCCGGACTGGACGCTGGCTTCCATGGATTGGAGGAGCGCGCGCATCTGCGCCAGCTGCTCGTCGCTGCGTGCCAACGCGGCGCGGGCGGCGATGCGCGGCTCTAGGGCCAGGCGCATGTCGAAGATATCGGCAACATCGGAAGGCTTGGTCTCTACAATCTGGAATCCCCGGTTGCGGGAGAATTCAATGAGTCCGGCTTCTTCTAGGCGCAGCAAGCCGTCGCGAACGGGGGAGCGGGAAATGCCCAGCTCTTCTGAAAGCTTGTAGACGCTGTACCACTCGCCGGGTGCCATTGAGCCATTTTGCGCACAATCACGAACGTAGTTCATGACCTGGGTGGCCAGGTTCTTTGCAGGGGTCACCGCAAGCGCCATGGCTCGTGCTGGCCGGGTGCCTGACGAGGGCTGCGGTGCCGGAGAGTTTGGTGCCATAGCTAATCACCATAACGAATTGCCGATGAGTTGACGCGAAGTTATTGCCCAAAGGACCCCTTCGTGAAGTAACATGTTACTTATCTTGAGGCCGAGTCCCTGATGGGTACCACATCGAAAGCTGCGAAAATGACGAATACAATTCACTTCAATCGTTTAGACCCCAGCGTCTACTCAAAGATTGCACGCACGAACCTGCGCACCGACATGGCATCACGCGCGGCTTATACCTCGGACGCCTCCATCTTCCGCCGCGTGCCCTCAGCCATTTTAGAGCCGCACAACGTGGACGAGATTCGCGATGGCTTGGACATCGCGAAGGCCAAAGGCTGGAAGGTCGTGGGGCGCGGCGGCGGCACGTCCGTCGCGGGAAATGCCATTGGCGAGGGTCTCATCATCGATACCTCGCGCTACTTCAACCGCATTCTGGATATCGACGTCGCCAAGCGCACTGCCACCATCGAACCAGGTGTGGTGGCAGATGCGCTGCGCGACGCCGCCCTCCCGCACGGCCTCACTTACGGCCCGGATCCCTCCACGCACTCGCGCTGCACCGTGGGCGGCATGGTGGCCAACAATGCCTGTGGCTCCCACTCGGTGGCTTTTGGTACGGCTGCGGAGAACCTCGTGGACGTCACGATCATGCTGGCCGATGGCCGAGAGGTGACCTTTAGCGAGGGCGGTTGCGACGACCCTGATATTGACGCACAGCTTAAGGCTTTGGTGGAGGACAACGCTGCGCTTATCGACGCCGAGCTCGGCCGCTTCCCCCGCCAGGTGTCCGGTTACGGTTTGCACTACCTCTTGGAGCGCAATGGCTTCGACACTGCCAAGGCGTTGGCGGGGTCGGAGGGAACCACCGGCATCATCACCAAGCTGACGGTTAAGTTGGTGCCGGTGCCCAAGGTCAAGGCACTCGCGGTGTTGGCCTTCGATACGGTCTTTGACGCAGCGGCTGCCGCGGCCAAGCTGCGTTTGCCTGACGTGGCGACCATTGAGGGCATGGGCGGTGATCTGCTGGGGGCGCTGCGCTCCAAAGTGGGGCAGGAGCACGCGGGTGAGAATCTGCCGGGCAACCGCAAGGGGATTGAGGCTGGCGGCTGGCTCTACTGTGAGGTGGGCGCGCCAAGCTTAGAGCAAGCCTTGGCTCGTGCGCAGGAGGTGGCCACTGCCGTAGAGACCGTGGACTACGTGGTGGTTCACGAGCATAAGGAGATGCGCGAGTTGTGGCGTATCCGCGAGGCGTCCGCGGGCATCGTGACCCGCCTGCCGGATGGCGGGGAAGCCTGGCCCAACTGGGAGGACTCCGCGGTTCCCCCGGAGAACCTCGCGGACTACCTGCGGGACCTCTACGCGTTGATGGACAAGTACGAGCTGCGCGGCATTCCTTTTGGCCACTTCGGTGAGGGCTGCGTGCACGTGCGCATCTCCTTCAACTTTGGCACTGAGGAGGGCATCAAGCAGTTTGAGTCCTTCATGAATGAGGCCGCTGAGCTGGTGTCCTCGTATGGCGGATCGCTCTCCGGCGAGCATGGCGATGGCCGTGCCCGATCGGCGCTGCTGGACCGCATGTACTCCGATGAGATGCGTGCGTTGTTTGAGCAGTTCAAGGAGATCTTCGACCCGGAGAACTTCTTCAACCCAGGCGTGCTCGTCAAGGCCGATGCCGTGACCCAGGGCCTGCGCATGGCGCCGGGGCAGCGTCACTTTGAGCTCACTCCGGTCCACGCGCTGAGCCACGACAAGGGCTCGATGGTCAATGCAATTAACCGTTGCGTTGGCGTGTCCGCCTGTCGTAGTGAGTCGGGCTCGATGTGTCCGTCCTTCCAGATCACAGGCGATGAGATGCACTCGACCCGCGGCCGTGCCCGCATGTTCAGTGAGATGTTCCGTGGCGAGTCCATAGGGGACGGCTTCGATTCCAAGGAAGTGGAGGAAGCCCTCGACCTGTGCTTGTCCTGCAAGGCGTGCGTTTCCGAATGCCCGGTGAACGTGGACATGGCGACGTATAAGGCGGAGTTCCTGCACAACCATTACAAAGGAAAGCTGCGCCCAGGCGCGCACTACGTGATGGGCTGGCTGCCGCTTTTGGGCTACGTGGCGCACAAGATTCCGGTGGTGCCCACGCTCATCGATAAGGCGATGTCCACCAAGGGCCTCGACAAGCTCATCGCGAAGGTGGGCGGCCTCGATCCGAACCGTCCGCTCATCCGCTTCGCCCACACGTCTCTGCGCAAGTGGCACAAGCAGCACCCCCCCGTCGCCGCGCTTGACGACGTCGCGAACAACAGCACCGCGCACAACGGAACCGCGAACAACAATGACAAGGCGACGGTACCGCCGCTGGCCGACCACGAGCGGACGGTCGTCCTGTGGCCGGACTCCTTCAACTCCTCGTTGGGTACCTCGCCTGCGACGGCCGCAGTTGAGGTTCTCGAAGCACTCGGCTACACGGTCATTATCCCTCAACAGTTCGTCTGCTGCGGCCTGACCTGGCACTCGACGGGTCAGTTGGATATGACGCAGCGCGTGCTCAAGCAGACGGCGAAGGTGATGAAACCCTACCTGGACCGTGGCCTGCAGGTCATCGGCGTGGAGCCCTCATGCACCGTGATGCTGCAACATGAAGCCGCTGAGCTTTGCGACGACCCGACATACGGCGCAGTGATTAAGAACCTGGCGCGCAACACCCACTCTTTTAGCGAGTTTATTGCCAGCCGTCTTGAGCAATTCGTTGCCGCCGGCGTCATCGCGCCGGGCGATGTCTCTGCGCTGACACAGGTGCACTGCCATGAAAAGTCCTTAGGCGATCCGCAACATTCCGCTGCCGTGCTGCGGGCATTGGGGATCAACGAGGAACAGATCGCTACCGGCTGCTGCGGCCTGGCCGGCAACTGGGGCTTTGAGAAAGGCCACGCTGAAGTGTCCATGGCGCTGGGGGAGCGCGAACTATTCCCGAAGGTGAGGAAGGCAGCCACGGAAGGCAAGGTTGTCATCGCTGATGGCTTTTCCTGCCGCACTCAGATTGAGCAGGGCACCGGCACCGATGCCAAGCACATCGCTGAGATCGTCCACGGCATCATCGACAAGGCCAGCTACTACAACTAAGCAAGCGCCCGATATAACCACATCATCGGCCGGGCTTCCACCACGAAGTAGGGAAGACCGGCCGCTGGCTGTGTTGTACTAGCGCTGGTTGTTCAATGGGCGTCATTACATCAGGACCGGGATTTAGATGTCTACTTGAACGGGAGTGTCGGAGCTGGTTCGACTTCATCGGTCGGTGTTGCAATTCGCCAGTAAGAATCATCGATATAGGTCTTAGAGCCCTCGAAGCTTTTCTCACACTTAACCAATCGCGTTGATAGTGAATCGCCGTCTTTGGGGATTGGCAGCCCTAATTCGGAGGCAATTTTCTGGTGCTTGAGGTAATCTCCAAGGATCACGATCCCCTCAGGCTGTAGAGCAGAACGAGAGCCTCCGTTGTATCGAATACGTTTCATATAATCCTTTTGCTGCGCGACAGTGGCGATGATGCCGCGTGGGACTATGATGCCTTGAGCAATTCTGAACAATTCATTGAGGCGCTGAGCTCCGGAACCTGAAGAGAAAATCTTTGCTCGGTCCTCCTCGCTGAGTTGTAGGAGGGTGTTCGGCGGAAAAGCTTCGTCTAGGAAAAGCCATTGAATTGCGCTGCGACCAGCGGCGGAAATTGAGCGCTTGCCGTCACGATTGCCGCCTCTAGTCAGAATTGAGTCATCGAGAAGAGCGAATCCAACTCGAAAAGTTCCCTGCTCATCGTCGGCATGGCAAAGCATTCCATGATGTCCGAGAGCCTCGATAGGGATCATCCAGCCAAACTTCTGTTTCGAGTACTTGCAGTCAACTTCGAAGCCCTCGATGTCGAAATCCATCACCTCACCGTCGCCGATAAAGCCGTCGAATTCTCGGCGAATGTTGATTTCAACTATCGAGCCGAGGTGAGCAGATTCGGTTTTACTGAGCTGGCTAATGGCGAAACGTCCAGTATGTTGACCATCATAAATCTGGTCGAAAGACTCGCGGAAGACACGTCCGAGGCGTTCTCCAGTAGGGTCTTGCTTCTTGAATGCAGCCGCTAGCTGTATAGAAATCGTTTCAGGTTGAATCTTGGCAATCACCTTGCCAATTTTAAATCAGACTCAGCTGGTTGACACGGGTTGGTGTTGCAGGTTCTAGAGACTTCGGAATTGGTTTCTTTCGCAGCGCGAACTTTATGCGTTCGCCGATTGCCTTGGCCACCGGCGGAGGAAAGGCATTGCCAACCTGTCGCCATTGTGCGGTTTTCCCACCGGCCCACTTCCAGTCCTCGGGGAAACCTTGGATGACTCCACCCATTCGTACCGTCAAACGCGGCATTTCTTGTTCGGGGTCTGTTGTGAAATCAGCAGCTGGCGGTGATTCGGCGATAGAGGAGCCCTTGATTCCGAGTTTCTTCCAGGCTTCTCGAGCGCGCGTTGGCCCTACATCTGGCCCACCGTGTTTTTTGCTTCCGCCAACAAGAGTCGGGCCCACTGTGTTTGCGTTTCGAGCCCAAGCTTCAGCCCCAGGCCAACCATTTTCTGCCATGAGCGGGAGAAGTGCTGTTCCCACCGGCGTGTGTGATTTAACTACTTTCGGCCAGGCAAAATAGTTGGCAAATTCATTCTTTAAAGCGACAAGGATGAACCTTGGTCGAAGCTGCGGCACTCCATAATCAGCTGCTTGGAGAAGTTTCCAAAAGGCGGTGTACCCCATCTTTTCAAGCTGATCGATTATTTGATTTCGGTAGGAGTCAAACCGTTTTTGACCGAGCCCTTTAACGTTTTCTAGAAGCACAGCACGTGGATCAATTTCGTTGATCAGACGTAGCGCCTGTGGAAAGAGGTCGCGTTCATCGTCGGCGCCAAGTTGCTTACCTGCTATTGAAAAAGGAGGGCATGGAACTCCGCCAGCAAATAGATCGATTTTCCCTCTCCATGGCCTACCATCCAGGTCATGGACGTCCATTTCATGGACATTCCATTTTCCAAGAGGTCCTTCAGTTCCGCGGTTCTGGCGGAGAGTTTCAGCGGCCCAATTGTCAATTTCGACGACCGCTGCGTGATGGAAACCTGCCTGTTCTAAGCCCAAAGCCTGGCCGCCAGCGCCAGCGCAAATCTCGAATGAGTGGAGGCGCGAGGTAGCCATCGAGCCGGTTCCTTTCTGGTCGTGAAAACGTAAACAACCATCGTGTGATAATGGTTTGATTAATAAAGCGTCTGTGGTGATTCTCTGTTGAGAGCATAGCGAGTTGGCGGACATTCCATATAATTTTACGAACGCTTGTTCCCTTAAGAGGTGTATTTGCATGAAAACGACGCGAGTGCCCTGGCATCGAGATGAGATCTTGGTAGTAGCTGCGATCGGGATCAAGTATGGGTGACCGAAAACGCCGCCGAGTTCGGAAATCGAAAAGCTCTCGAGTCTACTGCGTAGATGCGCCGTCCACCCTGAAATCGAGCTAGATGAAGAGGACACGAAATTCCGCAATGTTAATGGTGTCGAGCGAAAATACTACGACTCATTAACTGCACGCCCAGAGTATCCAGGAAAAGCGACCAATGGTGGAAAAATTACTCATTCGATTGTTGAATACATGATTGAGCACCAGATGGAAGTCTTTGAAGCTGGAATTAAGATACGGCAAATGCTGGAGTCTGACACATACCGGAGTTTCGTTATTCCAGGCCTAAGAGTTTGAGGCTCGAAATGTCGGCCGGCGCCCACTCTAGTTCTTGGGCTTTGTCTGGGGTGACCCAGTGGGTAGCGTCGTGGTCGGTGAGGACGAGGCCTTCGGTTGTCAGGTTGGCCTCGGTGGTGCAGCGAAAAGTGGTCAGCTCGATGGTGGCGAACTTATACACGTGCACGGTGGTGGTGACCTTCTCGCCGATGGTGGCTTCGATACCGAGCTCTTCGTGAAGTTCGCGCGCGAGTGCTTGCTCTGGTGTTTCGCCGGGTTCGATCTTGCCGCCAGGAAATTCCCACCTGCCAGCAAGGGAGGTGCCGGGCTTCTTGCGGAAGGCTAAAAGCTGTGTGCGTTCTTCATCGACGAAGACGGCGCCCACGACGCGAATGGGGTTGGACATGATTCTATTGTGCCTTGGATCTCGAATACGTGTAGACAGTGAGCTGTTACTTAGATAACATGTCCCCAATGTTCGCGTATGGCTGTCACGCGGGCTTGATTTTTGTATGCAAGCTTGAGGGGACGGTTTTACTGTGACTTCTACCGATTCGGTTTACTCCTCCATCCAGAGTCACGACGGGGAAATCCCGCAGCCTGGGGGACGGTGGAAACTCTTTTTATATAGCGCGATTGGCGCATTCGTATTCTTCCTACCGGTGACGTATCAGGATAAGCGCTCCATTCCTTTGGACCACATGGTCACCATGGTGCGTGAGGGGATTCCGGCGGCGGTGCCGTGGATTATTTTTGCCTTGGCCGTGTACGGAACGGTGCGAAGTTTTACTTCCGGCGCATTTAAAGAAAGCGCACTTCAGGCAGTCTTTGCGGTGCTCAATATTGTCGGTGCGGTGATCTCGTTTCTTATGGTCATCGATGCGCTGCCGTGGGTGCTCGGTGACGAGGACTTGGTGCCGTTCTTGTGGAACTCGATTGCCATTCCGGTAGGCCTCATCGTGCCTATTGGTGGTGCGTTCCTAGCGTTTCTCATTGGCTTTGGCCTGCTGGAGTTCGTCGGCGTGCTCATGCAGCCCATCATGCGGCCGCTGTGGAAGACGCCGGGGCGCTCTGCCATTGATGCAGTGGCCTCGTTCGTGGGCTCATATTCACTGGGAATTTTGGTCACGGACCGCGTCTACCAAAAGGGCGGATACACCGGGCGTGAGGCAGCGATTATTGCCACCGGCTTTTCGACGGTCTCTGCGGCCTTCATGGTCATCGTGGCCAAGCAGCTCGACCTGATGAAAGTTTGGGGCACATACTTCATTGTCACGCTCATCGTGACCTTTGTGGTTACCGCCATTACCGTGCGGATTCCGCCGTTGCGCACCATTCCAGACGAGTATTTTGCGGACGCGCACCCAGATCCGGAAAAGCCGGTGGAAGGCTCGCGCATCAAAAACGCGTGGCGTGAGGCGATGCTGGCGCTACAGCGCGCACCGTCTTTGTGGGAATCCATTTGGGCGAACCTGCGCGATGGTGTGCGCATGGCGGCGGCAATCGTGCCGTCCATTATGTCGGTTGGTCTCATTGGACTGCTGCTTGCGCGCTTTACGCCCATCTTCGAGTGGATTGGCTACCTGTTTTATCCGTTCGCGTGGGTAGTGCAGTTGCCGGAGCCAGTACTAGCGGGCAAGGGCGCGGCCATGGGGATTGCGGAGATGTTCCTGCCTGCCACGGCAGTGGCAGGCAGGAACAGCATGGTGCTCAAGTTCGTCATCGGCGTGGTGGCAGTCTCTGCCATTATTTTCTTCTCCGCATTGGTGCCATGCATCCTGGCTACCAAGATTCCGGTGAAATTGACCCACTTGGTCATCATTTGGTTCGAGCGTGTAGCGCTGACCATTCTCATTGCCACCCCGATTGCCCACCTGCTGTTTTGATAGGTCGAGTCCAAGACGGGTAAGAGGATCGATATCGCTGGAGGGCAATGATGCTTATAGCCACTATCGCAGCTGAGGTAGCTTTTTGGCTTTGCTTAGCGGCTGGCTGCCTCTCGCGTTACGTGTTTAATCTGCGCAAACTTGGCTTGATACTTATGGCCGCGACCCCAATTATCGACCTGCTGCTCTTAGTATTTTTCTACGTGAGCCTGAGCCAAGGCGGTAGGGCTGAGTTCATGCACGGATTCGCGGCCTTTTATATTGCTTTCTCGGTTGTCTTCGGCAAAGACATTATTGGATTCGTAGACCGGAAGGTTTCTGGAGTTGCACCCCGAGAAAGTGCTCATGCGGACAGGCGCAGTTTCACAAAGTGTGTGGTTGCAAGTGTTGGCGCAGCGCTTTTGCTGCTCATAGGCATTGTGGTGACTGGCTTAGCGGGTAGCTTCTGGCTCATCGCCGTTGCCTGTACTCCCGCTATGTGGTGGGGAGTCCAACGTTGGATGAGTAAGAAAGCTACCCGATAAACTTCACGGCCCGAGTAAACCCCAACGCCGTTGGCGTTTAGCTAGCGAGGTGGGCCGTGACAATGTCGTCGATAAGCCGCGCCGCCGCTTTGGCGGTGCGGTTATCGATGTCAAAGGTGGGGTTGAGCTCGACGACGTCCACCAGAGCCAGCTTGCCGGTCTGCGCGATGGCTACGGCCATGGCGCGGATACGCTCAAAGGATACGCCGAGTGATGCCGGTGCGGATACGCCCGGCGCGGTGGAAGCCGGCAGGACATCGAGGTCGATGGACAAGTGGACCTTGTCCTTGCCCTCGGTGGCACGGGCGGCAAGCTCGCCGCATTCGGCGGGGGTGAGGTTGACTAGCTCTTCGTCCAGGGTGACGGCTACACCGAGCGATTCGGCTTCGTTGAAAAGCACCGCGGTGTTATTGGGGCGGGAAATACCCAGCACGGTGTAATCGAAGTCGTCAGACAGGTCGGCGATCTGCTTGAACGGGGTGCCGGAGGTGGCCTGGTCCGCGCGGCGCAGATCGAAATGGGCGTCCAGATTGATGATCTTGGTGGCGCCTACCGCGCGATACAGGCCGCGGTGAGAGCCAAAGGCGGTCTCGTGCCCGCCGCCCAGGATGATGGGTAGGCTGCCGGCTGCGACGAGTTCTTGCACCTTTTCGGAAAGGGCGTCGTGGGCGCCCTCGAGGTCATCGGCCTGGGTGGTGATCGTGCCGGCGTCGGCAAGCGCATGCTCATGGTGTACCGCCAAGGAGCCGAGCGCGGAGCGCAGTGTAGCCGGGCCTGCGGCTGCACCCTGGCGCCCACCATTACGCAGCACGCCCTCATCGGAAGCAAAACCCAGGAGAGTGACTGGGGCTGGGCAAGCGGCGGACTGATTGATAACGCTATGCCAGCGGGCGTGCTCTGGGCCCGGGCCATCAGAGCGGCCGGACCATTCGGGGGCGGGGGTGAAAAGTTCAGCTGTTTCAGTGTTCATGGTTTTCGATGTTAGGTAAAACCGCGGAATGTGACAGGAAACTCTGCCTACAATCACTAAACGTGAGTACCAACAGAGTCCCCGCAGCGCGTCACGCGATGGAGATCCTCAAGCTTTTGTCCACCATCGACGTCCCTATATCTGCCGCCCGCATTCAAGGAGAGCTCAACCTGCCGCGCTCGTCTACATATCACCTGCTGGCGGAGATGGTTGATGCTGGTTTTGTGGTCCATTTGCCGGAACATAAGACGTATGGCTTGGGGCTGGCGGCGTATTCCATGGCTTCGGCCTACGTGACGCAGCAGCCCTTGGTGCGTATGGCCACTCGGGACTTGGAACAGTGTGCCGCGCTGGTGGGTGGATCGGGGCACCTCTCGCGTATGGCCGGCTCAGAAATCTTGTATTTGCAGGAGGTACGTGCGGCGGGTGCTACCTCCTTGGTGACTGAGGTGGGGGTGCGCCTGCAGGCACATAAGACGGCGTCGGGGCGCGTGATGCTGGCGCATCTGCCTGATGCGGAGGTGCGCGCCGCCTTTGATACTGCGGGAGGTAGCGGCTTTAACGCGTTGAAAGAACACTTGCGTTTGGTAGCTGCACGCGGGTGGGACCAGGAGATTGAAGAAATTAGCCGCGGTCAGGCCTCTGTGGCGGTGCCTATCTTGGATCACTTGGAGCGTCCGGCGGCAGCGGTGGCGGTGACGTATCCGGTAGGGACGCCGGATGTGAAGGTAGACGCCCTTATTCGAGCTTTGTTGGAGGTATCAGACAAGGTGGCGGCCAAAATGTACCGCAATCACAAAAAGTGAGGTAGCATACATTTATCGCGTTAGGCTGTCGCGTGACACATCGAAATTATTGATCCCTTTTTTAAAGGAGTTTTTGCCATGCCTAACGCCTACCCAACCACCGTGACCGTAAATGTCGGCGCGCTGAGCATCGACGACGTCGTTGCTGTTGCCCGTTATGGCGCGCAGGTGGAGATTGCTCCCGAGGCGCTAGAAGAGGTGGCCGCTACCCGCGAGCGCGTGGAAGAACTGGCACAAGATCCCACTCCGGTCTATGGCATTTCCACCGGCTTTGGCGCGCTCGCTCGCCGCCATATCCCGGAAGAGATGCGCGCCCAGCTGCAGCTTTCGCTGGTGCGCTCGCACGCTGCGGGCACCGGCCCGGAAGTAGAAGAAGAAGTCATCCGCGCACTGATGCTGCTGCGCCTGTCCACCCTGTGCACCGGCCGTACCGGCGTGCGCCCCGTAGTGGTGGAAACGTATGCCAAGGCCTTGAACGCCGGGATTGTGCCGGTGGTGCGTGAGTATGGCTCGCTGGGCTGCTCCGGTGACTTGGCGCCGCTTGCTCACTGTGCGCTGGCCCTGTTGGGAGAGGGCGAGGTACGCGTGAACGGCGAGCTGCAGGATGCGGGCGAAGCTTTGGCCGCAGCTGGCATCGAGCCGCTGCAGCTACGCGAGAAGGAGGGCCTAGCGCTCATCAACGGCACCGATGGAATGCTCGGCCAACTATGCCTGGCCATTACTGACCTGCGCGCGGCCGCAAAGACCGCCGATATTGCCACCGCTATGACAGTGGAGGGCCTGCTCGGCACCTTGGTGGTCTTTGCCGATGACCTCCAGCAGCTGCGCCCGCACCCAGGACAGGCCGATGCCGCTGCGAATATCCTCCAGGTGGCCGAGGGATCTGAGATCCTGGAATCGGCCCTCGAGGAGTTCAAGAAGAATCAGGTACAAGACGCCTACTCCGTGCGCTGCGCCCCGCAGGTCGCCGGCGGTTTCCGCGATACCTTGAGCCACACTGCCCAGGTGGCCGAACGCGAGCTAGCCGCCGCTGTGGATAACCCGGTGGTGGCCAAGGACGGCCGCGTGGTCTCCAATGGCAACTTCCACGGCGCGCCGGTGGCTTATGCGCTTGACTTCCTGGCAATTGTCACCGCGGACTTGGCCTCGATTTCCGAGCGTCGCACCGACCGCTTCCTGGACCCGGCGCGCAACCGCGGGCTGAACGCCTTTCTTGCCGACGACCCCGGGGTTGACTCCGGGCACATGATTGCCCAGTACGCCCAGGCCGGCATTGTGAGCGAATTGAAGCGCCTGGCCAACCCATCTTCGGCCGATTCCATTCCATCATCTGCCATGCAGGAAGACCACGTGTCCATGGGATGGTCCGCAGCCCGCAAGCTGCGCAAGTCCGTCGATGGTTTGCAGCGTGTGCTTGCCGTAGAAATCCTCACCGCCGCCCGCGCCATCGATATGCGCGAGGGCACCCCGGCTAAAGGAACCGGCGCGGTAATCGCCAAGCTGCGCGAGACTGTCAAGGGTCCAGGTGTGGACCGCTATTTGTCCCCGGAAATCGAAGAGACGGTGCGCCTGGTCAAGGAGGGCGCGCTTGTCGAAGCCGTCGAGAATGCTACTGGAAAGCTGCGTGATTAAAATGGCGACCATCTCTTGGCGCCCACAATCTGAGCCCAACCCCTTGCCGTTTTCCCCTTTTAAAGCCAGCACGGTACCGCGCCCTATTGGATGGGTCTCTAGCGTGGACGGTGAGGGGCGCGAAAACATCGCGCCCTATAGCCAGTGGCAAAACCTCACCTTCGATCCACCCATGGTGATGTTTTCGGCCAACCAGTACCCGGATGGTCGCCGCGCGGACATGGTAGACCACGCCGAGCGAGTCTCATATACGAGACAGTCTGAGGTTTTGTGGCCTGTTGCATAGGCATGAATCACAGTAACTTGTGACTTGTGACGCTAAACAAGCCCTCGGGGACAGCCCCGGGATACCGGCCTAGGGGGCTTGGGAGGGCGTCGAAAAGCACAAGCGAAAGGAATCCGCACCATGTCTCAACCACGCGAAGTACGCGCGCCGCGCGGAACCGAACTATCCGCCAAGTCCTGGCAGACCGAAGCCCCGCTGCGCATGCTCATGAATAACCTCGACCCAGAGGTTGCCGAGCGTCCCGAGGACCTCGTGGTCTACGGTGGCACCGGCCGTGCCGCACGTAGCTGGGAAGCTTTCGATGCCATCGTAGAGTCCCTTAAGGATCTCGAGTCCGACGAAACCCTGCTCGTGCAGTCCGGCAAGCCGGTAGGCATTTGGAAGACCAACGAGTGGGCACCGCGCGTTCTCATCGCCAACTCCAACCTCGTGGGCGACTGGGCAAACTGGGAACACTTCCGCAAGCTCGAGGACGAGGGCCTCATGATGTACGGCCAAATGACGGCCGGCTCCTGGATCTACATCGCTACCCAGGGCATCCTGCAGGGCACCTATGAGACCTTCGCAGCTGTCGCTCGCAAGCGCTTCGGCGGCACCCTCGCCGGCACCTTCACCCTTACCGGCGGATGCGGCGGCATGGGCGGCGCACAGCCGCTGTCCGTCACCCTCAACGGCGGCGCTTGCCTCATCGTGGATGTGGACGAGACCCGCCTCAAGCGCCGTCAGTCCAAGCGTTACCTCGATGAAGTTGTCACCGACCTGGATGAGGCTCTTAAACTCGTGCTTGCCGCGAAGGCGGACAAGCGGCCGCTGTCTGTTGGTCTCGTGGGCAATGCCGCAGAAGTATTCCCTGAGGTACTGCGCCGCCAGCGTGCCGGCGAGTTCACCGTAGATGTGGTCACCGACCAGACCTCTGCGCACGATCCGCTGTCCTACCTGCCAACCGAAATCACCGTGGAGGACTGGCACAACGAAGCCAAGGCTGACCCGACCACCTTCACCAAGAAGGCACGCGAGTCCATGGCAGCACAGGTCCAGGCCATGGTGGAGTTCCAGGACGAAGGCGCTGAGGTCTTCGACTACGGCAACTCCATCCGTGATGAGGCCCGTCACGCGGGTTACCAGCGCGCCTTCGAGTTCCCAGGTTTCGTTCCGGCCTACATCCGCCCGCTGTTCTGCGAGGGCCTTGGCCCGTTCCGCTGGGCAGCGCTGTCCGGCGACCCAGAGGACATCAAGGTCACCGACCAAGCTCTCAAGGAGCTCTTCCCGGACAACGAGCATTTGCACAACTGGCTCGACGCCGCTGAGGAGTACGTCGAGTTCGAAGGACTGCCGGCACGTATCTGCTGGCTGGGCTACAACGAGCGCCACAAGGCTGGCTTGCTCTTCAACGAGCTGGTCCGCGACGGCAAGGTCTCCGCACCAATCGTCATCGGCCGCGATCACCTAGACTCCGGTTCCGTGGCCTCCCCATACCGCGAGACCGAGTCCATGCTCGACGGCACCGATGCCGTAGCCGACTGGCCGCTGCTCAACGCCATGACTGCCGTTTCCTCCGGCGCTACCTGGGTCTCGCTCCACCACGGTGGCGGCGTGGGCATGGGCCGTTCCATCCACGCGGGCCAGGTCTCCGTGGCCGACGGCACCGAGCTGGCCGCCGCCAAGCTGCGCGCGGTGCTCACCAACGACCCGGGCATGGGCGTTATCCGCCACGTGGATGCAGGCTACACTCGCGCCAAAGAAGTAGCCGACGAGCGCGGCGTACGCATCCCAATGGAGTTCAAGGCGCGCGACTAGGAGCGAAAATGACGATGAGCACCCTGTTTACTGGAATCTCTGAACTGCGCACGGTTAGTGATGCGGGCACGCTTAACGACGCCGCCCTTGTGGTCACCGACGGCACCATCTCCTGGGTGGGCCCGGCGGATAAGGCACCTGCGGCTGACGACGCCGTCGACCTCGGCGGCCGTGCCGTCCTGCCGGGCTGGGTGGACTCGCACACCCACATGATTTTCGACGGAGATCGCTCCGCCGAATTCGAAGCTCGTATGGGTGGAGGTACCTACCAAGCAGGGGGCATTGCTGTCACCATGGATGCCACGCGTTCGGCAGGTGAGGAGCGCCTCGAAGCCCTCCTCATCGACCGCATCGCGGCTGCTCACAAGGGCGGCACCACGACGCTGGAGACCAAGACCGGCTACGGCCTTAACACCGAGTCCGAGATTCTCGCCGCACAGGTGGCCTCCCGCCACGTCGACGACGTCACCTTCCTTGGCGCACACCTCGTCCCGCCAGGAGCTCAGGCCGAGTCATACCTCGACGAGGTGGTTGGTCCCATGCTCGACGGCGTCGCCCCGTATGTGCAGTGGATTGACGTCTTTTGCGAGCGCGGCGCCTTCGACGAGGCGCAGTCTCGCCGCGTCCTGGCCGCCGGCATCGAGCGTGGCCTTGGCGTTCGCGTGCACGGCAATCAGCTAGGCGAAGGCCCCGGCGTGGCGCTCGCGGTCGAACTGGGCGCAACGTCCGTCGACCACGTCAACTACCTCAGCGACGCGGACGTCGAGGCGCTTGCTTCCTCGAACACCGTGGCCACCATGCTGCCTGCCTGCGACCTGTCTACCCGTGAGCCCCTCGCACCGGGCCGGCGTCTGCTCGATGCCGGTGCAACCGTGGCCATCGCCTCGAACCTCAACCCGGGCACCTCATACACTTCGTCGATGAATTTCTGCGTGACCACCGCAGTCTTGCAGCAGCGCCTTTCCTTGGATGAGGCGATCCGTGCCGCAACCTATGGCGGCGCGCAAGCCTTGCGTCGCCACGACGTCGGCGGTGGCGTCGACGCCCAAGGCCGCCCAGCCAAGGGCACCATCGTCGAAGGCGCGGCAGGCGATCTCCACGTCCTCGACGCACCCAGCGCCATCCACCTGGCATACCGCCCAGGCATGCCGATGACGTGGCGAACCTACGTGGCAGGAAAACGCGCCTTCTAGAGATAGGCAGCGATGGTCTTGGCCATTTCCTCCTGCCCCAGCGGGGTAGGGTGCATCGGAAACGCACCAGTTTCGGTGCCCGCGAGATCAACCCAGCGTTGATCCGCGGGCGCGCAGCCGGTGTGTTTCTCTATCTCAGGCGGCATCACGTACTGCGCACCGGCGCGCAGCGCAGCCTTTTCCACCTCGACGTTGATTTGTGAAATTTTCAGCGTGAACCACAGCCGGTCCACGTCACTGACCTTGGCGATTTCAGGGCACGTTGCCCCGGTGTCGGCGTCGGCAAGCAACGGCATATATCCCGTGGCAAACACCTTGGCCCGTGGCGCGCGCCGCTCCAACTCCCGGTAGACGCCGTCCAACTTCGCGGGCAGCGCGGCCAGCGCGGCGTCGATTTCCGCCCCGTGTAGCTCCGCGCAGTTGAGGCCACTGGTGTTCATGGCGCAGCTGGTCAGAACGCCGAATCCCGCGTCGTTGCCGCCAATCGACAACGTCACCACATCCGTCGTCGAATCCACCGCATCGATTTGTGGCGGCAAATCCGCCCGCGGCCCCAGCACATGATCGGTCAATGCACCCTGGCACGTCAGGTCATTGAGCTGCATCCCGGTGAGCTCTTGCAGCTTGGTGGGGTAGTTGTCCGTGGCGCGCTCGCACCACCGTGGCCCCGAGTGCGGGCCTTGGCGCGTTCCCATCGACGCATAAGAATCACCAAGTGCCACATAGCTGAGTTGTTGCGCCGGCGCGTCCTGCGGGGCGGGGGAATTCTCCGGCGCAGAAGCACACCCGCTGCCAACTAAGACAAGAGCAAGCAGCGGTCCAACAGTTCGCGCGCGGTGGGTCATGCGGGCGATTGTACTGTTCCCTCATCGTTCAAGCCCTCGTGGGCCTCCAAGACGTTGGAAACGACGGCGCCCTGGCAGGTGACGTCGGTAAGCTGCGTGTGTAAATCGCCTGCCACAGCGGGGTTGTGTGACCGTTCGGAGCCTCGCTGGTCTATGTGTTTGTGCACACCTTTCGAATGGGTTTAGCTCGTTCAATAGCTAATGCACAATGTTTAACGTACTGTGGGACGAGCAATGAGCATTACCGATAACGCCACCGGCGGCGTAAACGAGCCGGAAGAATTCAATAAGTCGGAATCTCAGGAAATCTCGCAAGGTGACGTTGAAACCACCGGGGCTGCGAATAACCCTGAGGACACCGGCGCTGAAGATACTTCAGCCAACGACAATTCCCAGGGGTTTGCAACTCTCGGCCTGCCAGAAGAAGTTCAGCAGGCGGTTGCGAAGGTCGGCTTTACTCAGCCATCCCCAATTCAAGAACAGACCATCCCGATCTTGATGGAAGGCCGCGACGTCGTGGGCCTCGCCCAGACGGGTACCGGTAAGACCGCAGCTTTCGCGCTGCCGGTTCTATCCCAGGTTGACCCAGAAGTCCGCCACCCACAGGCGCTCGTCCTCGCGCCCACGCGTGAGCTTGCCCTGCAGGTCGCAGACTCCTTCCAGTCCTTTGCTGACCACCTAGGCCGCATCGAGGTGCTGCCCATCTACGGTGGCCAGGCATACGGCATTCAGCTTTCTGGTCTGCGCCGTGGCGCACAGATCATCGTCGGCACCCCGGGCCGCGTCATCGACCACCTGGAGAAGGGCTCCCTGGACATTTCCCAGCTGCGCTTCTTGGTCCTCGATGAGGCCGACGAGATGCTGAACATGGGCTTCCAGGAAGACGTTGAGCGCATTCTGGAAGACACTCCTGAGGAGAAGCAGGTCGCGCTGTTCTCGGCAACCATGCCGAACTCGATTCGCCGCCTGTCCAAGCAGTACCTCAACGATCCTGCTGAGGTTACTGTTAAATCCGAGCGTCGTACGAACGACAACATCACCCAGCGTTACCTTTTGACCCCGCACCGTCAGAAGATGGATGCGTTCACCCGCATTCTCGAGGTCATTGAGTATGACGCAATCATCGTCTTCTGCCGTACGAAGCACGAGACCGAAGAGGTTGCAGATTCGCTTCGCGACGCCGGCTACAATGCTGCTGCCATCAACGGCGATATCGCCCAGCAGCAGCGTGAGCGCACCGTTGACCAGCTCAAGGATGGCCGCTTGGACATCCTCGTGGCTACCGACGTTGCAGCACGTGGTCTCGACGTTGACCGCATTACCCACGTGGTTAACTACGACATCCCGAACGACACCGAATCTTATGTTCACCGCATTGGCCGTACCGGCCGTGCAGGACGTACTGGTGAGGCAATCCTGTTCGTGACCCCGCGTGAGCGCCGCATGCTGCGCTCCATTGAGCGCGTGACCAACGCTCGCCTTGAGGAAATGGACCTGCCTTCTGCTGACGCAGTCAACGAGAAGCGCAAGGAAAAGTTCTTGGCCAAGATCGGCGAGTCCTTAGGCGATAAGCAGTTCGAGTTCTTCCGCGATATGGTTCGCGAGTACTCCGCTGCCAACAACGTTGCGATGGACGATATTGCTGCGGCACTCGCAGTGCAGCTGCAGGGCGGCAAGGACTTCCTGCTCAAGGAACAGCCAGCGCCGAAGCGCGACCGCCGTGACCGTGACCGCTTTGATCGTGGGGATCGCCGCGACCGTGGTGACCGCGGTGGACGTGGCGGCTTCCGTGACCGCGACCGTGGCCCGCGCCGTCCGGATGGCGACTTTGAGACCTACCGCTTGGACGTGGGCAAGCGCCAGAACGTGCGCCCGGGTGCCATCGTTGGTGCTCTGGCAAACGAGGGCGGCCTGTCCTCCAAGGACTTCGGCCGCATCACCATTGCGGTGGGCCACACCCTGGTTGACCTGCCGAAGAACCTCGACCCGGCCGTGCTGGACCGTCTGAAGGACACCCGCATTTCTGGTCAGTTGATCAACATCGCAAAGGACACTGGCCGCCCGCCGCGCCGTGACTTCGATGACCGCGGTGACCGCGGCGGACGTCGTGACGACCGCCGTGGTGGCTACCGCGACCGCAATGACCGCGGCGGCCGTGGTCGCGGTGGTTACCGTGACCGTGACGACCGTGGCCGTGGTGGTTACCGCGACCGCGACGACCGTGGCGGACATGGACGCCGTGATGACCGCCGTGGCGGTTGGCGCGACTAGTAACGTGAGCTGACGAAGGCGCTGCCTTCCCCGAAACAGGGGAGGTGGCGCCTTTTTGCTGCGCGTATTCGGAGCTTTGTAGCGGGCTCTTTTCTAAAACAACAACCTTGGAAACCCAGAGCCTGAGGTCGCGGATCGTGGCCGTGGTTGGCGCTCGGATGGCGAGCTGGGGTTCTGGGCATCCAGGTCTGGGCATCTAGGTCTGGGTTTCCTAGGGAAGGGAGGGCACCCGGGCCAGGCGCGGAGTTACCGGAAAACGCGAAAAGCCGCGAGTCCGAAGACCGCGGCTTGAGTGCTTGGGTGTCCTAGATGAACATCAGGATTGCGCAGATCATCCAGAGCAAGTTGAAGATGCCGGAGAAAGCAGCCAGCTGCTTTTTCGTGCCCTCCACGTCAACAGCGCCAGCGCCCTCGAGTGCGGCGACGGCCTTCTTCTGCTTCGGGATGATTAGGAAGAAGAGCAGGCACCATGCGATGACGGCGAGCAGGATTGCAATGTGGAACTGAATATCGGACTTATATGCAGCCAGGTCAGTCAGGAACACCGCAATACCCAGCACCGGCACAATAGCGGAAATGTAGCCGTAAGTGTTGGTGATGTTGTGCAGAACGCGTGTCGCACCGCTACCAGCCTGATCGCCCTTTGCCGCGTTTAACAGTTGGCCGGGGAATGCAGAGGTAGCAACGCACACCGGACCGATGAGCAGCACTGCTGCGAGGACGTGAAGAATGATCAGAAAACTAGACATGGATGCCTTTCACAAAGTCATGGGGTCACAAGCAGTCTAGCCATTGGGCAGCCGGAAATCGAACCGACACTGCCTGCGCATCGTGCGTACATCTGCAGCTGGAAGGGGCAAATCATATTTGCGTGCCACGGCCGCAAGTCGGCGGGAGTAGTCGCATCGGTTAGCAGGCGGGAGCCACTCAGAGGGCAAAGAGTCAGACTTTGCTTGGTTCAAGGCCTTGTCCGTGGCCACGAGGTTCAAAGGATCGTTGGCAAACTCCGCCTTGCGCTTATTATCCCAACCCCACGCCCCCATGTCCCACGCCGCCGAGAGCGGAAAGACGTGGTCGATTTCCACGGCCGGGGGATTATGCAGCCCGGAGTACGGATCCGCAAGCCCCATTGGCGTCGTCTGTGCAGCGCGAACAGTGTCCTTGGTGGAGGGCAGCCAGCCGCCGAAAAGTTCGCGGTCGTAGCCCAAGATGCGCACGCGCTCCGGGGTAGTGCTCACGCCCAGGGGAGGCCCCGGCGCCCAGAAATTGAGGGCCCACAACGCAGAAACCGCGCACAGCCCGGCCAGATAATAGTGCTTCATGCACTATTTAGACTGAAGCGGACAGGTGCGCGGTTCCGTGGCTATAGAAGCTTGTGGGGGGAAGTTACTTCTGAACCTGCTCAGCAGCTTGCTCGAAGTCTAAGTTCTTGTTTTCTTCCACCAGTTTGGCAAGCTTGGAGGCTTCCTCGAACTCGGCCATAACCTTTGGCTCTGGAGCCTTGGTGACCAAGGAGACCACAACCGTGGTGATAAGGGAGATGGCAAAGCCTGGGACGAGCTCATAAAGGGCGTCGGAAAGCGGCGACATGCCCCAGCCGATAGCCACGATGGCACCGGTCACCATACCGGCAATCGCGCCGGTGGAGTTCAGGCGCTTCCAGTACAGGGACAGCAGCACCAGCGGGCCGAATGCGGAGCCGAAGCCAGCCCAAGCGAAGCCGACCAAGCCCAGGATGGAATCGGAAGGATTAATCGCCAGGACTGCCGCGATGACCGCGATGCCCACAACCGCAGTGCGAGAGAGGTTGATCAGCACGTCCTGGGATGGCTTCTTCTTTGCGAAGATGAGGAACAGATCCTCAATCAGCGAGGTGGAAACCACGAGCATCTGGGAGGACATGGTGGACATGATTGCTGCCAGAACTGCAGTCAGAACCAGGCCTGCGAACAGTGGGTGGAACATGACCTGCGCCATGTCCAGGAAGATGGTCTCGTAGTTTTCCTGGTCGGTGATGGAGTGGTTGGTCTGGGTGAAGAAAACCGTGCCGGCCAGCGCAACGAAGACGGCGCCGATCAGGGAAAGCAGCATCCAGCCGATGCCGTAGAAGCGGCCGGCGCGGGCGTCGGAAGGCTTGCGCAGTGCCATGAAGCGCACGATGATGTGCGGCTGTCCAAAGTAGCCCAGGCCCCACGCCAGGTTGCCGATGATGACCGCGGCAGAAACACCGGAGAAGAGCGAGAAGTAGTTGGGGTTCTCAATCACACCGCCCGTGGCGTAGGGATTGTTAGCGGCGAAGCTGAAGATCTGGCCTGGGTCGTCCAAGGCCATGATGGCCATAATCGGGACGATGATGAGAGAAGCGAACATGAGCAAGCCCTGCACGGTATCGGTGTAGGAAACAGCAAGGAAGCCGCCCACGAAGGTGTAGAACACCGTCACTGCCGCGACGATGAGCATGCCGACGAGGTAGTCGCCGCCGAAGGTCGACTCGAAGTAGCGGCCACCCGAGACCATGCCCGAAGAGACATAGAAGGTGAAGAAGAAGATGATGATCGCCGCGGAAAGAACACGCAGCAGACGGGACTTGTCGTGGAGGCGGTTTTCGAAGAAGGACGGCACCGTAATCGAGTTGCCGGCAATCTCAGAGTAAGAGCGCAGACGCGGCGCCACCCACTTCCAGTTGGCCCATGCGCCAACCAGTAGGCCGATGGCCATCCATAGCTCAGACATGCCTGTCAGGAACAGGGCGCCGGGCAGGCCCATGAGCAGCCAGCCGGACATGTCGGATGCGCCAGCAGACAATGCTGCAACGAACGGGTGCAACCCACGGCCGCCGAGAACATAGTCGTCATACTGATCTGTTTGCTTGTAGCTCCAGAAACCGATGGCGGCCATCGCGAGCAGATAGATAATCATCGCCACGACGTACCAGGTGGAATCTTGCACTGATTTCTCCTCGTAGTTTGAGAGTAGGACCATCCCACGTTAACGAGACGTGGGTAACAACCCAATGCTTTTCTGGGGATTTGTTGGCAAGAAGCTGCCCTGCGCACAGCTGGTTGTAATGTTTTAACAGTGTAAACGCAAAGTTATAACGAGGAGATAACGATTGCGTTCGGCGGCAATAATTGCTCGAAAACCTCAAAACATGCCCCCAAATGGTGCGCTGCTAGACTGGTAGCTATGGCTTCTTACCTTATCCATGGCCTGTGGCTCCCAGTTTCGGGACTTAGTCTATGGATTGAGCAGGTAGAAGGGCACAAAATTGTTATGCCTTCCGCCGTTCCCGAAGGGACCTTTCCTGAGGCAGTCGAAACAATTTTGGGCAAGAAATCCTTCCGTAATCGAGCGCGAGTTTCCTTGCGCACGCCCAAGGGCAAGGACGTCTCCCTCATGGTGCCCATGGCGATGTTTGCGCCCGAGGAGGCCGTGGCCACTCTGGCCAAGCTGGAGTTCCTCGATTCCCTAAGTCAGGCCGCCACGCCCGAGCAGAAGGCAACCATCGCCCCAGACCTGCTGTGGCTTATTCGCGTCTACCGTGGACTTAGCAAGTTTGTGCGTGCCGGACGTGTGACGATCCGCTTGGCCTACCAGGCAGGCGAGTGGTACCCCATGTGGCAGCTGGCCTCTGGTTTGGGTGAGCGTGGCTGGCTCGCGGAGATGCTCGCGGCGGCGCCTGGCATTCTGACAATTAATAACAGGGCCTTGTCCGATGACATGGCGGATGAGCTGACGCACTGGATTGCGTTTATGGTTTTACGCCCGCTTGCCGACGCCCCGCGCCCGGCACCGTGGCACGACTTTGCGCAGGCGATGCTGACGACGTCGCCAGTGAAAAAGGGTCGTGCGCAGCTGCTGCGCGGCCTCAACGAGTGGAAAGACTCGATTACTTCGGTGGACCTGCAGCTCGTCTTCATCGTGGAGGAGCCGCCCAAGGATGAGGACCCTGAGACCTCAGTGTGGCCGATTCGCGTGCAGGTGCGCTCCGGCACCGACGCACCACAGCCCATCGTGTTGGATCAGCTCGATAGGGGCAGCGTGGAGAAGCTACGGAACTCACAGCGCAAGGCCCTGACCTTGGCGCCGCGCCTGCGCGAGTCCTCCGGAATCCCTGACTATGACGCGGGTGACTGGGACGTATTCCTGGGCACTGATGATTTGGTGGAGTTCATCGCCAAGGACGTGTCCGCACTCAAGGCGGCTGGCTTTACCGTCATGCTGCCCAAGGCATGGGCACACATGGAGACCAAGGCCAAGCTGGAGACCCGCGAGGTCCGCGATCCCGCTGAGGGCTCTACCAAGGCGCACTTGGGCATGGACAAGCTGGTGGAATATGACTGGCACCTGTCCGTAGGCGACACCGATCTGAGCGAAGAAGAGATGCGCCAGCTGGTGCAGTCTAAGTCCGGGCTTATTCGCCTCCGCGGCGAATGGGTCATGGCTGACACGCAGGCGCTGTCCAAGATCTCGGAGTATATGGACAAGCTCGCGGAGACGGCTCGCAAGCGCAAACAGAAGGAGCTCGAGCGCCTGGCCGCTGCCGCAGAGATGGCGCGGAAGCTGGAGCAACCGGGCTGGCAGGCGTTGGTGGCGGACGTCGAAAAACGGCTCAAAGAGTTCAACGACGGTGAGACCGCGCAGGTTTCCGTGGCGGAGCTGCGCGAGCTGGCCTTGCAATCCATGGCTGAAGAACCGGTGGAGTTCACCGGCTCGACGTGGCACGCTTCGCTGCTGGGCGGCATGGACACCGTGGCACCCGCGCGCATCGAGATTCCAGAAACCGTCAATGCCGAGCTGCGCGAGTACCAGCGGCGCGGCGTGGATTGGCTTTATTGGATGTCCCGCAACAATATTGGCGCGGTGCTGGCCGACGACATGGGCTTGGGGAAGACCCTGCAGTTGCTAACCCTGCTTGCTGTCGAGCATCAAGATAACCCCGAGGTCAAGCCCACCCTCGTGGTGGCGCCTACCTCCGTGGTGGGCAACTGGGCGCGCGAGGCCGCGAAGTTCGTCCCGCACCTGAAGGTGCTGGTCCAGCATGGTTCGAACCGACTTAAAGAGACAGAGCTGGTCAAGGCCGCCGAGTCCGCAGACCTCGTCATTACCTCCTACGGCACCGTGGGACGCGACTTCCTCACGCTGGGCAAGGTCGAGTGGGATCGCGTGGTGCTCGACGAGGCGCAGGCGATCAAGAACGCGGCCACGCGCTCGTCGAAAGCCGTGCGTTCGCTGCCGTCGCGCCACCGCATTGCGCTAACAGGCACGCCGGTGGAGAACCGCCTCTCTGAGATGCGCTCCATCCTGGACTTCTGTAATCCTGGCGTGCTGGGCAGCGCGTCCTTCTTCCGCAATCACTTTGCCAAGGCCATCGAGCGCGAGAACGACGACACCATGGCCGAGCGCCTGCGCCTGCTTACCGCGCCGTTTATCTTGCGTCGCCTGAAGACGGACCCGAGTATCATCGATGACCTGCCGGAGAAGTCCGAGCAGATCATCACCGTCGCGATGACCCCCGAGCAGGCGGCCTTGTACAAGGCGCTTGTCGACGACGTGCAAAAGGCACTGGAGACACGCGAGGGCATGTCGCGGCGCGGCCTGGTGTTAGCGTCTTTGACTCGCATCAAGCAGATTTGTAACCATCCGGCGCACTACCTGGGCGACGGTTCCTCGGTCACGTTGAAGGGCAAGCATCGCTCGGGCAAGGTCGAGGAGCTTATGCGGATCGTGGACCAGGCGATTGAGTCTGAGGAGCGCATCCTCGTGTTCACGCAGTACAAGGCATTCGGTGACATCTTGCAGCCTTATCTCACCCAGCAGTTAGGGCGCGAGATTCCTTTCCTGCACGGTGGCGTGACCAAGAACAAACGCGACCAGATGGTGGAAGATTTCCAATCCCCGGACGGCCCGCCGGCGATGATTCTCTCGCTCAAGGCGGGTGGCACGGGCCTGAACCTGACGGCGGCGTCGATTGTCGTGCACATGGACCGCTGGTGGAATCCGGCCGTGGAGAACCAAGCCACCGACCGCGCGTTCCGCATTGGTCAGCAGCGCAACGTGCAGGTGTACAAGATGATCACCGCCGGTACTTTGGAGGAGTCTATTCAGGACATCCTCGACGGCAAGATGCATCTTGCTGGCGCCGTGGTGGGCGAGGGCGAGGGCTGGCTCACGGAACTCGATCCCGAGCAGCTGGCCCAGTTGATGAGCTACAAGGAGGCTGACTAATGGCGCGCTATACCTCGGGTAATTCCGGCAAGGGCTCAGAAGATAACGTCATCTACGCCAACTTTGGTGCGCGCAAACGCGTGACCTCCCCGGAGGAGGTAGGCCGCGTCTCGCGCGTGCACAGCATGTCTCCGGCTGCCACGCGCATCGTGTCCTTTGTGAACAAGGACGCGGACAGCGGGCGCATTACGCGCGGCCGGCAATACGCAACTGGCGGTCATGTTGTGGGCCTGGACGTGCGCAACGGTGCCGTTCACGGCAAGGTGGCCGGCTCGCAGAACGAGCCCTTTACCGTCCTCATTCAGGTGCCGTATCGCACTAATGATGACATCGCGACGCTGAGCCAGATGTTTGCCCGCACGCCGAACTCCATTGCTAATGCGCGCGACGGCCTGCTTAGCGAGGAAGCGCTCGACATCCTCATCGCTGAGGACCCAAGCGACATGCGCTTTTCCTGCACCTGCCCGGACCCGGAGTACGTGTGTAAGCACGTGATCGCGGTGGCGGACCGCTTGGCTACCCGCATCGACGCGGATTCCTCCGTCGTCTTTGCCCTGCGTGGGCTCGACTTTGGACGCCTTGAGCAGTCCGTGATGGAACAGGCCAAGGCTGTCTCGGAGGATAGTTTTGCTGGAGCGGGGCTTTCTACCGAGGAGCGCAATGAGCTGTTCTGGGGCGGGCGGCAACTGCCCGATATGCCGCGGCCAAAGGTGGCGCCGGCCGTGGATGATTCGGACCCAGAGTTGCTGCGAAAAGCCATGCGTGCAGTAAGCCATACGAACATAGATTTGCTTCGAGCGGTCTCTGATGTCGAGGACCTCTACTATCATCTGACGCACTGATTCTTAAAAGGGGGAAACTCATGGTCAAGTTCATTCATACTTCTGATTTCCAGTTAGGCATGACGCGGTGGTTTCTGGAGGGGGAAGCCCAGGCACGCTTTAACGACGACCGCATGGAGTCCGTGGTGCGTCTTGGCGAGCTGGCGCGCGAGACGGGCGCGGAGTTCATCGTCGTGGCCGGTGATGTCTTCGAGCATAATGCGTTGAGCAAGAACACGTTGAGCCGCGCGAAGGAGACCTTCCGCAACCTGCCGGTGCCGGTCTACCTCTTGCCCGGCAACCACGATCCACTCGTGGCTGATTCGGTGTTGCGCAAGCCATTTGCTGACAATGTTCACGTCATCGCGGACTTTGCACCCATTGAGTTTCGTCCTGGAGTAGAAATCGTTGGCGCCCCGTATCTGACCAAGCGGGCCAACTATGACTTGGTGCGCGAGGCGCTTGCCCCGCTGGAGCCATACGACGGCGTGCGTATTGCGGTAGGTCACGGCCAGGTCGAGGCGCGCGATTCGGAAGCGGACGTCATCGATCTGCGCTTCGTGGAGGAACAAATCGAGGCGGGCGTCATTGATTACTTGGCCCTCGGGGATACCCACTCCACGCAGGAGCTGGGCTCAAGCGGCCGGGTATGGTTCTCCGGCAGCCCTGAGACCACCGCCTTTGATGACCGCGAGCGTGGCTCAGGCAATGCGCTGATAGTGACGGTCGACGGGGGAGAGGTCGACGTCGTCAAGCATCGCGTGGGCCGCTGGCACTTCCGGGCGCTGGAGGCCGACGTGAACTCCATGGAAGACGTGGAGCGTTTCTTGAAGGAAGTCGATGAGCTGCCGTACAAGAGGCGCACGGCTGTGAAATATGGCTTGCGCGGCACCGTGGGGCTGGAGGCGCAGGCGCGGCTCGAGCAGGGACTGGCGGATCTGGAGCCGGTGTTTGCCTCGCTGCGCCCGCGTGAGCGCACCATGGATTTGCACCTTGCCCCGTCGGAGGAGGAGCTGGCCAACCTTGACCTGCATGGATTTGCCGCCGATGCTTTGGCCGACCTGGTGGGCAATCTTCATGACCCGGTTGCGCGTGATGCCGCCAACCTGTTGTTCCGACTTACCGCAAAGGAGGCCTAGGCCATGATGCGACTTCACTCCATCGAGATCCACAACGTCCGCGGCGTTGAGCACCTGCGCGTCGACGAGCTTCCGGAAACAGGCGTGGTGGTCATCCACGGTGAGAACGAGGCCGGAAAGTCCACCATCGTTGAGGCCATTGACACCGTACTGACGGAGAAGCACTCGGGCGCCTCGAAGAAGATTAAGGCGCTCAAGCCGGTGCATCGCGACGCATCACCAGAGGTCAGACTTGAGGCGACCGTGGGCCCGTATCGCTTCCGCATTCACAAGCGGTGGCTGAAGAAGAAGATCTCTGAGCTCCACGTTCTTGAACCACGCCCCGCGCAATTTACCGGTGGCGCGGCCGATGACGAGCTCGACCGAATCCTCTCAGAGCATCTGGATCGCCAGCTTCTCGACGCCCTCTTCCTGCGCCAGGATGACCTAGGTTCCGGCGTGGCTGCGGTCGGCATTCCATCGGTGACCAGTGCGCTGGAATCTGCTTCCGGGATGGACACCGCTGTGGCCGAGGACTCCGAGCTCATCACGCGAGTACAGAAGGAATACGAGAAGTACTTCACCGCACGGACCGGGGCGCCGGCCAAGGAATACAAGGACGCGCAGACCCGGGTGAGCGAGGCCGAGTCCGTGCAACAAGATGCTGAGCAGGCATTACGCCAACTTGACGACGTCGTGATCAAACACGAAGCTGCCCAGCAAGCCAAGGCGGAGGCTGAGCAGGCTTTGCCGGCCGCTGAGACAGAACTCGCCCAGCGCGAAACTGAGGTCGCGGAGGCTAGAGCAGCACTGGAGAAGATCGAGGCTCAAAAAGCAGAGCTTTCCCGTGTCGAGGCGGAACTGGAGACTGCACGCGAGGCCGTGGAGCGGCGCCGCGCGATGGCACAGGACGTGGCAAGCGCAGCAGAGGCAGTCGAGGCCTTGGCGGCCAAGGTCGAGGAGCTTAAACTGAGCACCGCGCAGGAAGAGGAAGTCCGTGAGCAGCTTGCAGGCAAGCTCGCCGAGGCACAGAAGTCTTATGAAGCTGCCCGCAAGCAACTGCAGCTTGCGCGCCGCTTCCATGAGAAAAAGCAGTGGGAAGCGTTGGGGCAGCGCCTTGCGGGGCTAAAGGAACTCGACGCTGAGCTCAAGCGCCGCCGCAGCCAACTTGCCGAGGCGCCTGAGGTGGGCGATCTGCGCGCGCTTGAACAAGCAGCCACTGAGGTAACCGTCCAGGAACGGGTTCACGCCGCTGCCGCTGCCAAGCTCGTGTTTAGCGGTGAGGGCGCCTTCGTCGTCGACGGTGAAGAGCGAAATGTGCCTTCCGAAACTGGCAGTGAGGCTACCGATGCAGGTGCCACCGTTCAGCTGCGCGACGGAATGGCCTTCGAGTTCGGCGCGTTGCGCGCGACGTATCAAGCTGGCGCAGGTGAGGCATCAGAAGATACCCTGCAACATGTGCGGGCCCGGCTCGCGGAACTTTTGGATGCGGCCGGCTGCGAGTCGGTCGAGGAAGCCCGCGCGAAAAACGACGAGTACCAGCGTTTGCGCAGTGCCGTGGAGCAGGCACAGCGGGAGCTTAAGGCTGCTCTTGGCGCCGATGATTTGGGCGAGCTAGAAGCCCGACATGCGGCCCAAGCGGACAGCTTTGAAGGGGTAGCAGAGCTGGAGGAACAGGGCGAGCAGGACCAAGTTTCTTTGGTGGATGCGGAGGCAGCAGAGGAGGCGGCACGCGTTGCTGTAACCGGCGCTGAGAAGGAACTTGCTCCGTACCGGGAGAGTTCGACAGCAGCGGTGTTGGCCGGTGCCCAGGCTCGTCATGAGGCGGCCGTCGAACATCATGATTCAGCCGACGCAGCGCTGCAGAAGGCTAGGGAAGTGGCAACGGACGCGGCGCTGGACTCTGCGGTTGCAGCGGCGGAGGAGAAGCTCACCCGGCAACGCGGAGTCTTGGCCGAACTTAGCGCCGTGGACGTCGATACTGTGTTTGCGCTTTATGAGGGGGTTAAGGAAGAGGTCCGGAGCCTGCACAACACCGTGCACGATGCGGATGGTGATATGCGTGAATACTCCGGCCGCATCGAGATGCACTCGGGCGTGGCGGAACGGCTCGAATCTGCGAACGCAGAACTGGAGATTGCTCGGGAAGTGCTGGCCGCGGTGGAAAAGCGTGCCAACGCAGCGCGATACCTGCGGGAGCTCTTGCTCACGCACCGCGATGCGGCACGTCAGCGCTACGCGCAACCCTTCGTCACCAAGCTCAACGGGCTCGCCCGTAAGGTTTTCGGTGGCGACGTGGATTTCGAACTCTCTGAGGAGCTTGTGGTCACGGCGCGCAGCCGCGATGGTCAGACCGTAGATCTTGGTTCCCTCTCGGGCGGGGCCAAGGAACAGATGGCCATTCTTACGCGCTTTGCAATAGCGGGATTGGTGCAAGATGACGGAGTACCCGTTATTGTTGACGATGCTCTTGGATCTACCGACTCGACTCGACTCAACCTTATGGCCACGTTGTTTGCTCAAGTGGCCAAGCACTCCCAAGTATTGGTGTTAACATGCATGCCACAGCGATATGCACGTGTACCCAGCAGGGTAGAACTGGATATAGAAGCGTTAAAGGGATAGCTTTCTAATACCTAAACGAATGTGTAAAGTTGTTGACATGACTACAGAAACTCGGTGGCTAAACGAAGAAGAGCAAGAGCTGTGGCGCCTCATCCTCGGTTCTATTCGCAAGATTAACCGCGGCATGGAGGAAACCCTCATGGCTGGGGGCGAGGTCTCAATGTCAGAGTTCGCCGTTCTCGTTGCACTTTCCGAGGCAGAAGGCAATGAGCTGCGTTTGCGTGAGCTTTGCGCGGACTTGGAGTGGGACCGTTCACGTACCTCCCACCAAGTAACGCGTATGGAAAAGCGTGGTTTGGTCACAAAGTCCAAGAGCGTCGGTGATGCGCGAGGCGTCATCGTTCGTATTACCGATGAGGGCCTTGAGCGTCTCGAACGCGCCGTGCCCGAACACGTAGAGTCTGTGCGCCGCATAGTCTTTGACCATCTCAACGAGAAGGACATTCCATCCCTTGTTAATTTCTTCCAGGGAATTCTCGCAGTCAACAACGTGCCTGGGTATGACGGCTTCGTTCCGGACGAACTGCTGCATGGCAGGTGCACCGTGGATGAAAAGAATTAGTTATCTCAGCAGGCTCTTACCTGCTTTAGTGTTTTGTGGGGCAATCACCACCTAAGGGAGGAATCACCATGATGGGGCAAGAGCTCTTTGAGCATCCCAAGTCGCAGTACCCGATTTATAACGTTGCGGTCCTAGACGGGCTAGGAGATCCCGAGTCGCACCTGAATGGCACTGCCTCTGAAGCGGAGTCCGCTGCGATGGAGGAAGCCCTCGACAAGTATCCTGATGCCGCGATTACTTTCGACGAGGAATCGGGCCACTGGATAGTCGGCGCAGAGGCAGATATAAACCGTATGTTCGCTGATAGGGACGCCTTCGTGGAGGCGTTAGAGAACAATGAAGACCCCGGAGTGTAAATCTTGCCAATTCGGTGTCAATAAAACGGTGGATAACTACGAATTCATAACGATCTACTGCTAAAGTTATCCGCAGTGATTTCTCTTGCTAGGCGGAGTGTGCCTAGCGGATTCAGGCGCAGTGAAAGGAAACAACGGATTATGAACGAATACGAGGCACAGGAACAGCGCGAAGCAGCTGCACGTGACAAGGCTGACGGCTGGGTTTCCGTGTTTGTCCAGTGGATCCCTAACATGCTTTTCGCATTCGTTCTGGTTACCGCCATGTTCCTCGGAATGTACTACATCGAGCACGGCACCCTTGATATCACCCAGGAGATCGTAAACCCATTCATCAAGTAGTACTTGGAGAACTCAAAGCTCAATAGCTAAATATTAAAATGGCGGCCCATCTTCTGGACCGCCATATTGTTGTTTTTAAAGCCTGCCGCAATTAGTGCTGCTCGTTCGGATCGTTGTCCGCGTCTTCCTTGGTCTCGTGGATGGTGCCCTAAACGTGATCCGGGGCGGCGTAGATGGAGTAGAGCTTTACCGGCTCGGAACCCTCGTTGACGAAGTTGTGCCACTTGCCAGCTGGTACGAAGACGGCAAAGTCGTCTTCGACTACCTGGTCGATGTCCAGGTTGTTCTTGTCTTCACCAATCATGATGCGGCCCTGGCCGGACTCGAGGCGCAGGAACTGGTCATGGTCATCGTGGACCTCCGCGTCGATTTCGCCGCCGTCCTGCCATTGCCTCTTATGCCGTTCGGACTTTTTGTGGTTGCGCATGGATATCACGCCGAAGGCGATACCGATGACGATGGGCACCCACACCTTCGAGTTATTGAGCAAGAAAACCATCCACTCGGGCAGCGGCGGGAGGTCAGGGAAATTGATGTTCGGCCAGTTGATGTCTGGCCAATCGATACTGATGGTTGGCAGATGGATTTGGGGAAGCTCGGGGAGATCTGGCAGATCTGGCCAGTCGATGTCGGGGATAGGCAGCAAGTCGAAAAGCTTGCGCAGGATTGGGCCGAGCACGATAACAGCCAACGCCCATCCGCCTTTACCAAGGCCTGCAAGAAGGGGATAGGCCACGCGTTTAACGGGGCTTTGCTCCATCTCTTCGCGACGCTGCGCTCCACGGCTGCCAGCTGGTGGCTCAAACTCGACCACCTCTGAGCCGTTGTGATAGGTCACCTCGATCAACTCGTCGAGGGCATTCGCGTGGAGCTTGAGGTGCGGCTTCGTGCGGTTGACAAGCTCTATGCTGCGTAGCTCGTCGGTATCGATTTGTTTTAGTGCCACTCGCGCCGAAGACAACGAGGTGTACCTTCCAAGGACTTCGCTATCGAGGCAAACTTGCACGCGAATAGGTGGATTATTAATGAATGCCCGGATTCTTTCTTTAAGCGGCATGTTGGCGTCCAGGGCGGTGTATTCTTGCTCGCTCGGTTCTTGCGGCCAGTCTTCATAAGCTTCAGCAAACTCCACATCTGGGCCGACCGTGACTTCGAGTTTTCCGGCCTCCGGATGGTCAAGAGTCCACGTTTCCATGATCTAGGCCTTCCTTCCTGTTAACCAGCTGCCCAACCAAGCAAGCAGGACGACTTCAACTGCGTAAATCCACGTAGCGGTGTTGTAGTAGACCTTGGTAGAAAGCCAGAACATAAAAGCCGCAATGAGCGGAAAGGACAGCGTATAGCGGAAGAGCCGGCCATCCAGCATGCCCAATGCCAACGCCATCACTGGCAGCAGCACCAGCATGGACACAGTCGCTGTACCCCCACTAAGAGCCGCGCCCACAATCCCCGGCACCACGAAGAACGCTAACGCGGTTGCGATAAACGAGAGGTAGGCCTGCTTCGGACGAGACGTCGAATCCATGGCCCTGACCTTACAGCCCGCGGGATCATTCTTAGGAATGATTCTTTGACTTCGAGCGGCAGGGGGATTCCTATCGAAATAGATTGAAAAGAATTCGCTGTCTTTGACCTAAAGTCTGCCTAATGTCTGAACTCTTAACTATGAGTTGAAAGATAAGGGGCGAAGGTAAAACCCTCGCCTGCTGGGGTTGAACGCCGAGAAAGCGAGGGGAGAAATTGTGCCCCCGACAGGGATC